>NZ_JBGCUL010000304.1:0-4962 GCF_054177685.1 Pseudomonas sp. P5_A2_2 | reverse complement strand
CGCTCGCTCGAGCGCAAGGCCCACATGGCCACCCTCGCCGCGCCACTGATCGACAAAGTCCCGGGCGCCAACCTGCGCACCCTGATGCGTCAGCGCCTGAGCGAAATCACCGGCCTGAGCGGCGAAGCGGTGAGTCAATTGGCACAAAGCGCCCCGCAAGAAGCGCCGCCGGCTTACGACCCGAGCATCGATTACGACGCGATGCCCGATTACAGCGACTATCATCAGCCGCAGGCACAGGAAATGTATGCGCCGCAGCAGGAATGGACGCCGAAGAAACCCGGTGCAGGAGGCAAGAAATGGGACAAGAAACCGTGGGACAAGAATGGCAAACGGGGCGGTGATCGCGATCAACCCCGCACGCCACGGGTGCCCGCCGCCGTAGAACCGCCGACCCTCGCCGCCTTGCGCACGTTGCTGCATCACCCGCAACTGGCCGAAAAAGTCGAGGATGCCGGGCACTTCGCCGCCGAGGATCACACCAACACGCAATTGCTGGTGGCGCTGCTCGAAGCTGTGCAGAAGAATCCCAAGCTAAACTCAATTCAACTGATCGCGCGCTGGCACGGCACAGAACAGGGCCGCTTGCTCAAGGCCCTGGCGGAAAAGGAATGGCTGATTGATGGAGATAACCTTGAACAACAGTTTTTCGACACCATTACTAGCTTGTCAGCCCGCCAACGCGAGCGAAACCTGGAACAACTTCTGCGAAAAGCGCGTCAAAGCGAATTGACCAGCGAAGAGAAAAATCAACTGCGCGACCTCTTGAGTCGCAATGTTTCCGCATCAAACCCGACCTCAACTGGCGCGTGAGGTCATTGCTCAGGTATAATCCTCGGCTTGTTTTTTGCCCGCCAAGACCTTCAGTGGATAGGGTGTTATGTCCGGAAAAGCGCAACAGCAGTCTCGTATCAAAGAGTTGATCACCCTTGGTCGTGAGCAGGGCTACCTGACTTACGCGGAGGTCAACGACCACCTGCCGGAGGATATTTCAGATCCGGAACAGGTGGAAGACATCATCCGCATGATCAATGACATGGGGATCAACGTATTCGAGGTTGCGCCAGATAAGGATTCCCTTATGCTGGCCGACGCCGATACCGACGAAGCCGCAGCCGAAGAGGCCGCTGCAGCGTTGGCTGCGGTCGAGACCGACATTGGTCGCACTACCGACCCGGTGCGCATGTACATGCGCGAAATGGGTACGGTGGAGCTCCTCACGCGTGAAGGCGAAATCGAAATCGCCAAGCGTATTGAAGAGGGCATCCGTGAGGTGATGAGCGCAATCGCGCACTTCCCTGGCACGGTTGATCATATTCTCTCCGAGTACACCCGCGTCACCACCGAAGGTGGTCGCCTGTCTGACGTCCTGAGCGGTTATATCGACCCGGACGACGGCATCGCGCCACCTGCGGCAGAAGTGCCRCCGCCGATCGACGCGAAGGCCGCAAAAGCGGACGACGACTCTGACGACGATGACGCCGAAGCCTCGGATGACGAAGAAGAAGCCGAAAGCGGTCCGGATCCGATCATCGCTGCTCAGCGCTTTGGCGCTGTGGCCGATCAGATGGAAATCACCCGCAAGGCGCTGAAAAAGCACGGTCGCAACAATAAGGCAGCAATTGCCGAGCTGTTGGCCCTGGCCGAGCTGTTCATGCCGATCAAACTGGTGCCGAAGCAATTCGAAGGCCTGGTCGAGCGTGTTCGCAGTGCCCTGGATCGCCTGCGTCAGCAAGAGCGCGCAATCATGCAGCTCTGCGTTCGTGATGCACGCATGCCGCGTGCCGATTTCCTGCGCCAGTTCCCGGGCAACGAAGTCGACGAAAGCTGGACTGATGCCCTGGCCAAAGGCAAAGGCAAATACGCCGAAGCCATTGGTCGTCTGCAGCCGGACATCATCCGTTGCCAGCAGAAGCTGACCGCGCTGGAAACCGAAACCGGTTTGACCATCGCCGAGATCAAGGACATCAACCGTCGCATGTCGATCGGTGAGGCCAAGGCCCGCCGCGCGAAGAAAGAGATGGTTGAAGCCAACTTGCGTCTGGTGATCTCGATCGCCAAGAAGTACACCAACCGTGGCCTGCAATTCCTCGATCTGATCCAGGAAGGCAACATCGGCTTGATGAAAGCGGTAGACAAGTTCGAATACCGCCGCGGCTACAAATTCTCGACTTATGCCACCTGGTGGATCCGTCAGGCGATCACTCGCTCGATCGCCGACCAGGCCCGCACCATCCGTATTCCGGTGCACATGATCGAGACGATCAACAAGCTCAACCGCATTTCCCGGCAGATGCTGCAGGAAATGGGTCGCGAACCGACCCCGGAAGAGCTGGGCGAACGCATGGAAATGCCTGAGGACAAAATCCGCAAGGTATTGAAGATCGCAAAAGAGCCGATCTCCATGGAAACCCCGATCGGTGATGACGAAGACTCCCATCTGGGTGACTTCATCGAAGACTCGACCATGCAGTCGCCAATCGATGTTGCAACCGTTGAGAGCCTTAAAGAAGCGACTCGCGAAGTGCTGTCCGGCCTCACTGCCCGTGAAGCCAAGGTACTGCGCATGCGCTTCGGTATCGACATGAATACCGACCACACCCTCGAAGAGGTTGGTAAGCAGTTCGACGTGACCCGTGAGCGGATTCGTCAGATCGAAGCCAAGGCGCTGCGCAAGCTGCGCCACCCGACGAGAAGCGAGCATCTGCGCTCCTTCCTCGACGAGTGATCACAGAACCCCCGGCCCAGGCCGGGGGTTTTGCTTTGTACAGATTAAATCCCCCCGCTCCCCCCCTCCGCCCTGTAGCCGTCTACACTCGAAACATTCCCCCGAGCCATAACGAGACCGTTATGCCCAGACTGCCGACCGTGCTTTTTTTGCTGTCGCTGATGACCTGGACCGCAACGGCTGGCGCGCTGACTCTAACCGACGAAGAACGTAGCTGGCTGGCGGCTCACCCGGACTTGCGCCTGGGTGTCGATGCATCATGGCCGCCCTTCGAGTTTCGCGACGATGAGGGCCGCTACCAGGGCCTTGCCGCGGATTACATCGAGGTCATCCGCAAAAGGCTGGCAATCCGGCTCACCCCCATCGAGCCAGTGAGCTGGACCGCCGTCCTGGAACAAGCCAAAAAGGGCAAACTGGACCTGCTACCGGGCATCATGTCGACCCCGGAACGCCAGAAATACCTGTCGTTCACCCGTCCCTATCTGGATTTTCCGATTGTCATCCTGGCCCATGTCGGGGGCCCCCAGCCACATAACCTGCAAGAACTGTACGGACTGAAAATCGCCGTGGTGGAAAACTACGCCCCCCACGAGCTGCTGCGCACCCACCATCCCGACCTGAACCTGGTAGCGATGCCCAACGTCAGCTCGGCATTGCAGGCACTGGCCACTGACGCAGTGGACGCAGTGGTGGGCGATCTGGCGTCCAGCGTCTGGAGCCTGCGCCAACTCAGGCTCGATGGGTTGTATGTCAGCGGTGAAACCCCCTATCGCTATCAACTGGCCATGGCGGTACCTCGCAACAACCAAATGCTCGTCGGTATTCTCGACAAAGTCCTGGCAGACATGAGCCCCGCTGAAGTCAGCGCCATTCAAGAGCATTGGGTCGGCAACGTCCTCGATCATCGAACTTTCTGGAATGACCTGCTGGTGTATGGCCTGCCCGGATTGCTGCTGCTGACTACCGTACTGGCGGTGGTTATCCGCATCAACCGCCGCTTGAGCTCGGAAATCGCCCGCCGGGTCGACCTTGAACAGGAACTGCGCAGCAGCGAATACCACTACCGCGGCCTGGTGGAGAGCCTGTCGGCCATCGCCTGGGAAGCAAAAGTCACCGACTTCACCTACAGCTATGTATCGCCCCACGCCGAAGACCTTCTCGGTTATCCCCTGTCCCATTGGCTGATTCCGGGCTTCTGGCGCAACATCATTCACCCCGCCGACCTGACCCGCGCCCAGACCTTCTGCGATCACGAAGTGCTGGCCGGGCGCGATCACCGCCTCGACTACCGGGTGATCACCGCCGACGGCCGCTGCCTGTGGGTGCGCGATATCGTCAGCCTGATCGAACACGGGCATGAGCCGGTGCTGCGCGGGTTGATGATCGATATCACCGACGCCAAGCGCACCGAAGAAGCATTGCGCCTGTCGGAACAGAAATTCGCATCCGTGTTCCAGCAATGCCCGGACATTCTGGTGATCGCGCGCCTGAGCGACGGTTGCCTGCTGGAAGTCAACGAAGCATTCGAAGAACAGATCGGCCTCAAGGCCGAGGACGTCGTTGGCCAGACCGCCACCAACCTGAACATCTGGGGGATTCCCGGTGTTGGACCAGGCCTGTTGCAACGCTTGCAGGCCGGCAGCATCCGCAACCTGGAAATGCCCTTTCGTCGCAGCAACGGCCAGGTGTTTACCGGCCTGATCTCTGCAGAACCGTTCAACCTCGACATGACACCGGCACTGGTGGTCGTGGTGCGGGATATCACCCAGCTCAAGGAAACCCAGCAACAGCTGCAAACTTCCGAAGAAAAATTCGCCAAGGCCTTCCATGCCTCCCCCGACGGCTTGCTGCTGTCCCGGCAAAGCGATGGCTTGCTGTTGGAGGTCAACGAGGGTTTTAGCCGCATCACCGGGTTCAACAGCGCCATGTCGGTGGATCGTTCAGCGCTGGACCTGGGAATCTGGGTCAACCTCAATGAACGCAAGCAAATGCTCGATCTGCTGCACCGCGACGGTTTTGTTCGCGATTTCAGCTGCCATATCCGCCGCAGCGACGGGCTGATCCGCCTTTGTGAAGTGTCCAGCCGTCCGCTGCCGATTGGCGATGAGGACTGCATGCTGACCATCGCCCGGGACATCACCGAGCGGCACCTGATGCAGGAAAAACTGCAACAGGCCGCCACCGTGTTCGAAAGCACCGCCGAAGGCGTGTTGATCACCGATACCCAACAGCAC
>NZ_JBGCUL010000303.1:0-4970 GCF_054177685.1 Pseudomonas sp. P5_A2_2 | reverse complement strand
TCTTAAACTTCTCGGCCTGATTCGTGCCAAAAATAGAAAGCATCTGGCTTACAACAGAGTCCTTCATTACGAACTTTTCATTATTTTTTGGTTCAATACCTTTGCTTTGATAGACACTACGTTGCCATTTAGCTTTTTCCATCGCAGTGGCACATTCCGCATACCAGCTTTCAGCACCCGCCAACTTCCCAGCTTTCGAATTTGCATACAACTGAGAGAAAAGCACGGAGTTAACCAGATCTTCGCGTAACTGTTGCGAAAATCCATCGGCAACCAAAAGCAAATTACCCGCCACCAGACAAACATCATCCTTGATCATTTCAATCACTCCGCAAGTCAATAGCCAAAGCGGGTTGCTTCCTGAGCAACCCGGCTCAACAGCCTTACTTAAGCTTGACACCACGGAAGAATTCTTCAGAGCTCATATCAAGTACCTCATAGATGAGCTCTCGGTTGCGTTCGTGCGTACGCATATCGAGTTCCGCCATGGTCGCCACTTTTTTCATTTTCAAGTTGGACAGTTTCCACTTCCAGAACCAGGCACCACCTTCCTGCGTGTCAAGTTCACAGTCAACAGCCAAGTACGCCGTTATCGCGGTGCCCTTTGCCGATTGCAGGCACGGAACAATCCGAAACTCTGCATTTTTTCCTTTATTGCTATTGTTATCAAACAAAGTTACCAGCGATTCTTCCGACTGGATTTTATCGAAAGCGCCTTGCAACAACTTCAACATGGCAGGCGCATTCCTGCCGGCAACCGCTGTAATAATATCCAGGACAATGGAGTCCATTGTGACATTGACCTGTTTGTTGACATGGTCCTTGTACTTGCTACTGGTCAGTGTCCAACCACAATGCCGCATGGCCTCACTATATTTCGCGTGCCATTCGACGGGCGCCGCCTTGATGTCCGAGTAGGTAGTGGCATAACGCTCGGCGAAATGAATACTGTCCGCCGCCGCCTGCTTTTTATCTTCATCAAGGTTATCGGAAAACCCGATCACAGCAGGCGTTTCGTTACCCAACAGCAGATCCTGCTGATCGACACCTTCTTTTTTCATTGCGGAAAAACCGCGAATACGCGGTGTTTGGGCAAGAGGTGCTATCTGCGATTTTTCAAAAAACAACTGACTCTCTTCAACACTTGGCAATAGAATACTCATATCAACTTCCATATTGTAAATTAGCTATCAAGTTCGAAATCAGCCACTTGACTGACAACGCCAAGCTACCCAATCCCCTCTATAACATCTACAACCGGAGCATGACACTTTATTACCAAGTTCTCCTAGTTCATTTTCGCAAACACAAACAAGACCCGAAAACCTGAACAAACACCTTCCAATAGTGCAACTCCTACAACACTAATAACAATCCATATAAATTGCCGAAGCGAACACTAGTTTGTCCCTTTTACCGTCTTCGGCGCCTTGCCCGCCTTCATCTGCTCCAGCAACGGCGCGCACTGGTTCGCTTCACCGCCGCTCGGCRCCACCAGCGCCAGTAAACCTGCCGCCGGTGCGGCGATCACGCCCAGCGCCACCATCCCGGCCCCGCGCAGCATCAACGGCACGGCCTTGACCCCGGCATCGGGCTTGATGAATTTGCCGCGCACATACAGCGGCGAACGCAATGAAATCAGGCGCCAACCCTTGGATTCCGGGGTGATGGTCAGGTCCAGTTGTTCGGTCGCCATGTTCGCGGTACCGTCGATGTAGACGATGGCGTTCTCGGTGTCGAATACAAACAAGCGGGTACTCGCCAGGCCGGACTGGATGCCGAAGTCGGCGGCTGCGCAGTTGATCTTCACTTCCTTGTCGCCAAAGATCTTGCCGACCACATAGTTGCCGACATTCAGGCCCGCCAGCTCCATCAATTCGCGACTGATGGCGCCATCGTTGATCAGCATTTTCAGGCTGCCATTGGCACTGCCCAGCAGCTTGGCCACCGAATTGCCGCGCCCGCTGATATCAGCATCGCCGTTGAGTTCGCCAAAACTGGTTTTCATCGGCTCAAAGCCAGGGAACAACTGCTTGAGCTTGAACCCCCGCGCCGTGAGCCTGGCCTGGCCCTCCAGTGGATCGGTGTGGCCGTTCAGGCGGATCTGCGCATCCAGCTTGCCGCCGGCCACGCCGAAGCGCAGCGGCTCGAGGCTGAGCACGCCATCGGTGAGTAGCAAATGGGTATAGAGGTCGTTGAACGGCAGTTTTTCGCTGTGCACGATGCGCTTGCCGGTGAACTCGACATCGGCGTCCATGTCGCGCCAGCGATCAGTCTTGAACTCTTCGACTGGCAGCACTTTGTCCGCCGGTTGTTTGCTGTCACCGCCACGGGCCTTCTGTTTGGCATTGGAGTCTGCACCAATCAGCGGCGCCAGGTCAGCGAACAGCAATTGATTGGACAACAACGAACCGCTGAGTTTTGGCCGTGGCTGGCTGGCCACATAAGTCAGATTGCCATGGATGTCGCTTTCGCCGATCTTGCCGTTGAATTCTTCGTAGCGGAACACCGCGCCACCGGCCTCGTGCAACCTGGCAATCAGGTGGCCGTCGGTGGCATAGGGTGGCGTGTCCGGCAGGGTCACGCCGGTCAGCGGGTAGAGGTTGCCCAAGCTGGTGCCGGCCAGTTTCAGGCGCAGGTCCAGGGCGCCGAGATTGAGTGGGTCGGTCAGGGTGCCGGCCAATTCGACGCTGGAGTCGGCGATCTTCACCTGTGCCTGAAGCGGAAACGGCCGTGCCGCGTCCTGCAGCGCCAACAGCCCGC
This sequence comes from Pseudomonas sp. P5_A2_2, assembly GCF_054177685.1. Taxonomy (NCBI): domain Bacteria; kingdom Pseudomonadati; phylum Pseudomonadota; class Gammaproteobacteria; order Pseudomonadales; family Pseudomonadaceae; genus Pseudomonas; species Pseudomonas sp. P5_A2_2. The sequence continues at coordinate 2,207 of NZ_JBGCUL010000303.1, read as the reverse complement.
CAATCTTGCCCTGGCCCGCGAGTATCTGGCCGTGGTACTGGCCGTTGACCTTGAGGGCAAACGCATAATCCTGGGGTGACGAGCCCTTTTCCTGCGCCGCTTTCGCCGCTTTGTCGCCGACGATATCGCTGAACGGAACCGGCTTGCCCAAAGGATCGATCATCACATCGAGTTGAGTCTTCAGGTTCTGGTCGTCGAGGGTCACGTGGCCCTTGTCGAAGCCGATCGCGCCGATATCCACCACCCAGCTGGAAGGCTCGGCGTTCGGGTCTTTGGGGTCGAATTTGAAGATCCAGTTGGCGCGCCCGTCAGCCAGGCGTTGCAGCTCGGCATTCGGCTCGGTGAGGTCGATACGCGGGATCACCACCCGCTGCGCCAGCAACGCCAGGGGCGAAATACGCAGTTCTACCCGCTTGAGGGTGACCATCTGCGRTTGCTTCGACCAGTCCGGGTTGCCCAGGCTGAGGTCCTCGGCCACTACATGGGGCCACGGCACCCAGGCGCGCCAGCCGCTTTCATCGGGTTCGGGCCGCCATACCACCGAAAGATTGCCATTGATGGCAAAAGCGCGGTGCAGCTCTTCGGAAACTTTGGCGTTGAGCGGCGGTTTGATCCGGTTCCAGTCGAAGAACACGATGACCAACACCAGCACCATCAACAAGGCAAGGAAAGTGGAAAGGGTCCAGACAAACGTTTTTTGAGTGCGCGTCATTGCACAGGGCTCCTGATACGACTGAGCGTCCCGACTGCGACGCACATGTAAAACGGTGAGCCGCAAGCGGCACGCCATGAAGTCTACGACTGAAAAAAAACCGGCAGGTTTAATCGATAGACCGATTTCGCCGATTTCGCCCAGTCCAATACTGACCCATCAGTCATTCGGCGTTACCGGCCCTGCACTTTTGCATGCCAAAGGTGGGTCGAAAATACCCACATCGGTGCAAAACAACTTGCCGGAGACGCCCGGCCTAGAGCCTCTGCAGCAAACAATCAATTCCGTTGATTATTACCATTGCGTTTATGAACTTTCATATCGACTTATCGAGAGTAGCATTGCTCTCGTACCCACTTATTCGCCCTCCCGAGGAGCAAAACAATCATGAAACGCCAACTACTGCTTAGCCTTACCCTCTCGATGCTGGCCAGCACTGCTTTTGCCCTGCCAGCCGCTGACCAGGCCACGCCACAAGTGAAACAGAACCACTCGGTGTTCAGCCAGACCGTCGCCGAAGGCGGTAATGATCGCCTGAAAGAAAAAGGCCTGATCACTCAGGATGGCTCGGACCGTACTCCACAAGGCCAGACCCTGGCTGCCGATGGTTCCGAACGCACCCCACAAGGCCAGACCCTGGCTGCCGATGGTTCCGAACGCACCCCACAAGGCCAGACCTTGGCTGCAGACGGTTCGGATCGTACTCCACAAGGTCAAACCCTGGCTGCCGACGGTTCCGATCGCACGCCACAAGGTCAAACCCTCGCTGAAGGCGGCTCGGATCGCACCCCACAAGGCCAAACCCTCGCCGAAGGCGGTGGTGACCGTGTGATCGAACGCAACAGCGCCGCGAGCTAAGCCCCATGGCCGCCCTGAAAAAAAGCCCAATCACCGGATTGGGCTTTTGACTTTTCAGCGGTCCGCTTGATAGATGCCACACTTCCTTGCTTGATCCCTCCACAGTCGTTCGACGCCGGCAAAGCTGATTTGCTAGAGTGCGCCGCGTCCCTGTCCAGAAAACACCCTTGCGATGCTGCCCCGCGCCGAACAGAAACAACAAACCCGTAACGCTCTGATGGATGCTGCCCGGCATCTGATGGATGGAGGCCGAGGATTCGGCAGCCTGAGCCTGCGTGAAGTAGCGAAAACCGCCGGCATCGTACCGACCGGTTTCTACCGCCATTTTGCCGATATGGATGAACTGGGCCTGGTGCTGGTCAGCGAAGTCGGCCAGACATTCCGCGAAACCATTCGCCTGGTACGACACAACGAATTCGTGATGGGCGGCATCATCGATGCCTCGGTGCGGATCTTTCTCGACGTGGTCAGCGCCAACCGCTCGCAGTTCCTGTTTCTCGCCCGTGAGCAATACGGCGGTTCGCTGCCGGTGCGCCAGGCCATCGGCCGTTTGCGTGAAGACTTCCTGTTTCTCGCCCGTGAGCAATACGGCGGTTCGCTGCCGGTGCGCCAGGCCATCGGCCGTTTGCGTGAAGAC
>NZ_JBGCUL010000302.1:0-4978 GCF_054177685.1 Pseudomonas sp. P5_A2_2 | reverse complement strand
GTACTGTCCGCCCGGAAAGATCGCAGGGAGTTGTCATAGCGCGGTCACCTGGCGGTTCTACAGTAAGCACACAACCTGATGAGGAGACAGGCCATGTCCTTGCAACACAGCAGCGATGACAAGATTCAAGTGATCCGCACGCAACCAGACCAGTCTCTGGGTTGCTCGATTATTGACGAGCAGGGGCGCGAAGTACCGATCACTGAAAAAATGATCCAGAAAGCTTGCCGCGAACTGGAAAAGCGACTGGTCAAACCTGCCGAACAAGAGTGATATAGCCACCGTCTTCTTGGCCCGGCCCATGGTTGGCCGGGTTTTTTATGCCTGCTTATCCAATCCGGGACTGTGGCGCGCCCATCGCGAGCAGGCTCGCTCCTACAGGGGATTTGTTGTGCATGAAGATCCAGTGTAGGAGCGAGCCTGCTCGCGATAGGGCCGCCACGAACTATCAGATTGCCGTCGCCCCCAACGCCGCCACAATCCTCTGCAACTCAGGCGATTCACCTTCGATCCGCACCTGCAATCCGTCGATCTCCCGGCGCAACGGGTACTGCTTGCGCAGCACGTCGAATGCCGCACGCTGCTCGCTGACACTGCCGACCAGGCTGCGACGGAAATCCGCATCGTCACGACGCGGGTCATATACGCCACGGCACAGCATCGCCAAGGCCCAGGCCGGGTCGCTTTGCGCATTCAGGGTCACGTGCGACAGCCACGGTGCCGGCAGCAAATCGCTCAGGCTGACGCGGGCCGGTTGCCCGAGGAAATCGCAATACGCCTGATAAATCTGCGCGGTCCCTCGCTGCTTGCCGTCGAGGCTGTAACCGGCAATGTGCGGCGTTGCCAGCACGCACAGCTCGGCCAGCGCCACGTCGACTTCAGGCTCGCTTTCCCACACATCGAGCACCGCTTGCAGGTCTTCGCGTTCCAGCAGCACTTCGCGCAGGGCTGAGTTGTTCACCACCGGCCCGCGACTGGCATTGATCAGCCAGGTGCCGAACTTGAGCTGGTTCAGGCGTGTCTTATCGAACAAATGCCAGGTCGATAGCTGTCCCTGCCTGGTCAGCGGCGTGTGCAGGCTGATGACGTCGCACGCTTCGATGATCTGCTCGAGGCTGACGTAGTCACCGCCTTCAGCGGCCTGCCGTGGCGGATCGCACACCAGCACTTTCCAGCCCAGGCCTTGCAGGACTTTGACCAATCGCCCGCCCACTTCGCCGGCACCGACTACGCCATAGGTACGCCGGGTCAGGTCGACGCCTTCGATTTCGGCCAGGGTCAGCAAGCTGCCGAGCACATAGTCGACCACGCCGCGGGCATTGCAGCCCGGTGCGCTGGACCAGGTGATACCGGCCTGCTGAAAGTAATCCAGGTCCAGATGATCGGTGCCGATGGTGCATGTACCGACAAAGCGCACCTTGCTGCCTTCGAGTAGTGCGCGATCGACGTTGGTCACCGAACGCACCAACAGCACATCGGCCTGTTCGACCGTGGCACGGTCGATGGAACGACCCGGCACCCGGCGGATATCACCGAAGCCTTCGAAGAAGGCATCGAGCAGGGGGATATTTTCGTCGGCAACAATCAGCATGGCAGGCTCCTTTGGCGGATCGGCAGTGTAGGCGTAGATGACGCATCGCGCCTAGACGCATCTCTCTGTATCTGTAGGAGGGTTGATTACAAATCCACAACACGGGTCTTTTCCTGACCGCCGCGTCAACGCGTAGAATGCGCGCCTGTGCATCAACACCTTTTGGACGTTTCGCCATTGAATCCTGTAATCGAGAATACCGCCGCCATTTCGCCTGCGCGGACAACACCCGTTCGCCTGGAACTCAAAGGCCTGCTCAACCTGGCCCTGCCCATCATGATCGCGCAACTGGCCACCACGGCCATGGGCTTCGTCGATGCGGTGATGGCCGGCCGCGTCAGCCCACGGGACCTGGCTTCGGTGGCCCTGGGCAACTCGATCTGGATTCCCGTCTACCTGTTGATGTCCGGCGTTCTGCTGGCTACCACACCCAAGGTCGCGCAACGTTTTGGCGCCGGGCAGTTTGACGAGATCGGTCCGCTGGTACGCCAGGCGCTGTGGCTGGCACTGTGTGTCGGGTTGATCGGCAGCGGCCTGCTGCTCGGTGCCGAGCCGATCCTGCACTGGATGAAAGTCGATCCGCAATTGATCGAGCCGAGCATGGGCTACCTGCACGGGATCGCCTTCGGCTTGCCGGGCATGGCTTTTTATTACGTACTGCGCTGCTACAGCGATGGCATGGGGCGCACCCGTCCGAGCATGGTCATTGGCTTGTGCGGCCTGCTGCTGAACATTCCGCTGAACTATGCGTTGATCTATGGCCATTTCGGCGCACCGGCCCTGGGCGGCGTCGGTTGCGGCTGGGCCAGCGGCATCGTGATGTGGTTCATGGCGTTGAGCATGGCCGGCTGGACGTTCTGGGCGCCCTTCTATTCCCGCACCCGTGTGCTGGTGCGCTTCGACCGTCCGCAATGGGCCGTGATCAAGCGCCTGGTCGGCATTGGCCTGCCGATTGGTATCGCCGTCTTCGCAGAGTCCAGCATTTTTGCGGTCATTGCGCTATTGATTGGCAGTCTTGGCTCCACGGTGGTGGCCGGGCATCAAATCGCCCTGAATATCAGCTCGTTGCTGTTCATGATTCCCTATTCGCTGGGCATGGCGGTGACCGTGCGCGTCGGTCAGGCACTGGGGGCCGGCAACCCCTGGCAGGCGCGCTTCGCGGCGAAGGTCGGGCTCGGCGCGGCACTGGTGTTCGCAGCGTTCTCGGCGAGCCTGATCCTGCTGCTGCGCGAACCCATCGCCTCGATCTACACGCCTGACAGGAACGTGATCCAGATTGCATCGATGCTGATTGTCTATGCCGCGTTGTATCAGTTTTCCGATGCCATCCAGGTGATTTGCGCGGGCGCGTTGCGTGGCTACCAGGACACCCGGGTGACGATGATCCTGACCTTGTTCGCCTATTGGGGCATCGGTCTGCCGGTCGGTTACGTGCTGGGACTGACCGATTGGTTCGGTCCGGCCAGCGGCCCGAGCGGGCTGTGGGAAGGGTTGATTGCCGGCTTGAGCTGTGCGGCGCTGATGTTGTCGATCCGCCTGACGCTCAGTGCGCGCAAACGGATTCGTAACAGTCAGGGTTGATCGCCGCAACCCTGTAGGAGCGAGCTTGCTCGCGAAGGTCGTGAACGATAACGCGTAAACCAGATGCCCAACGGCGCCTTCGGTTTTTTCGCGAGCAAGCTCGCTCCTACAGGGGGGGGGCTGATCAGCCGGACTTCTTGCGAATCCAGTAGAGGTAGGTGCCCGCTTCTTCGTGCTGCGCCACCAGTTCGTGGTCAAGAAACACACAGAACTTGGGAAYGTCGCGACGGGTCGACGGGTCAGTGGCGATCACCTTGAGCAGGCCGCCGGGCACCAGGTCACGGATGTGCTGGTGCAGCATCATCACCGGCTCGGGGCAGTTGAGGCCGGTGGCGTCGAGGGTGCCGTCTACCGGCGTATCAAGCATTTCACTCATGATTCACTCCTGAAACTGGCCGGCATTGTCGCGCATTGCCGGGTGTAACGTCATCTATGACACCTGTGGGAGCGAGCCTGCTCGCGATGGCGGTGGGTCAATCAACAAAAATGTTGAATGTGATGGCCTCATCGCGAGCAGGCTCGCTCCTACAGGGGGATTGCGGTGCTTCAGCGGGATTTGGGCTTCTTCACATCCAGCCGGCGCAAATGGCACGTCACTTCCTCACGGTCGTGGTACAGCTGCTTGCAGCCGATCTCGACCTTGATACCCCGTGCCTTGAAGCCATCGGCAATGCGCTCGAGCAAACGCTTCACTTCGGCATAGCGCTGTTTCATCGGCAGCTTGAGGTTGACCACCGCCTCGCGGCAATGGCCATCGCCGATCCACTCTTCCAGCATCGCGGCGTTGCGTGCCGGCTTCTCGACGATGTCGCAGACCATCCAGTCCACCGGTTGCTTGGGCTTGAAGGTGAAACCGTCGGCCATCAGATGTTGCACCAGCCCCGTGTCCATCAGGCTTTCGGCCATCGGCCCGTTGTCGATGGCGGTCACCAGCATGCCGCGGTTGACCAATTGCCAGGTCCAGCCACCAGGAGCGGCCCCGAGGTCGACGCCGGTCATATCGCCGTGCAGGCGCTCGTCCCACTGGTCGCGCGGGATGAAGTGGTGCCAGGCCTCTTCCAGCTTGAGGGTCGAACGGCTCGGTGCCTCGCGGGGGAATTTCAAACGGGGAATGCCCATCGGCCACATGGCCGAGTTGTTCGACTCGGCCAGGCCCATGAACACTTCGCGGCCGCTTTTGAAGGTCAGCAACAGGCGCGGCTTGTGCGCGTCTTCCACCAGCTTGCCGGCGGCCATCAACGCCTTGCGCAGGTGCACTTCGAATTTCTTGCAGAAGTTCGACAGCTCCTTGCCATCGTTGGTGTCGACCATTTCCAGCCACAGGCTGCCGCACAGCGGAAAGTCCGCCATATGCGCGAGGATCACGCTGATGCGGTCGGTTTCCGGCAGATCGATGAAGATCCCCCGGGCCCACTGGCGCGGGAAGATCAGCTCGGCAAAACGCTGCCCGCGCATCAGGCGCTCGGCGCCGTCTTCTTCGGTGCAGACGAATTCGGCGCAAGCCGTGGCGGCTTTGGCCTTGGCATAACCGGCCACGTTCAGCCGTGCGGCAAGGTCGGAAATCTCGGAACAGACTTCACCTTCGAAGCCCGGCCGGCAATGCATGAATAGGGTGTTCATTCTTACTCCTGGGCAATGGCGAGGAAATTCAGCCACTGCGCGATGCCCAGGCTTGCGTTGAAGCAAAGCCTGTCACGAAAACCCGCGCATGATAGCCGACTTCGGAACCTCGGACTTAGCGATAGAGTCCAGTTATTAGCCAGCTACTTAAAACAGGGCTAGGTTTAATGTTCTGCCCGTCCCCTC
>NZ_JBGCUL010000301.1:0-4978 GCF_054177685.1 Pseudomonas sp. P5_A2_2 | reverse complement strand
AGGTGGTGCTGAACGCTTGTTGTCCGGCCTGCAGGTCGGCTTTGCTGCCTTCCGGCAACGGCAGGCCGGCCAGATCATGGCGCACATAAGCGGCGACGTTCTTCACACCTGCTTCACCCAGAACTTCTCCCCAGGCCGGCATCATCGCCATCCGGCCACCCGTGATGGTGGTCTTGATCGCTTCGGCCGCGCCGCCCCAGCGCCAGTCGCTGTCGGTCAGGTTGGGGAAGCCGAACGCGCCCTTGGCGTCCGAGCCGTGGCACACCGAGCAGTTGGAGGCAAACAGGCGGCCGCCCATTTTCAATGCCTGTGGGTCCTTGGCCACTTCTTCCACGGGCATTGCCGCAAACTTCGCGAAGATCGGCCCGAACTTCCCGTCAGCCTTGGCCATTTCCTTTTCCCATTCGTGCACGCCGGTCCAGCCGTTCTCATAGCCGGGGAGAACGCCTTTCCAGTTGCCCAGGCCCGGATAAAGGATCAGGTAGCCGATGGCAAACACCAGCGTGCCGGCGAACAGCATGAACCACCATTGCGGCAACGGGTTGTCGTATTCCTCGATGCCGTCGAAGCTGTGCCCCATGGTCTGGTCGACACTGCCCTTGGTTTCACCCTTGCGGGTGCCGATCAGCAGCCAGGTCAGGCCGATCAGGCTGCCGATGGTCAGTACGCAGATCCACGTACTCCAGAAGGTGGTCATGGCCGGGTACTCCTTGTTGCTGATTCTTCAGTGATGTCGGGTTGTGGCTCGTCAGCGAACGGCAGCAGGCGCGCTTCGGCGAATTCCGGGCCGCGCTTGCCGTTGAACACCCATAGCGTCAGGCCGACGAAGGCCACGAACACCACGACCGTGCCCAGGCCGCGGATCATTCCAGTGCTCAGTTCAAACATTGCTCACCTCTTGCTCTTGATCGCAGTGCCGAGCACTTGCAGGTAGGCGACCAGCGCATCCATCTCGCTCTTGCCTTTGAGCGAAGCGACGGCGCCGGTAATGTCCTCGTCGGTGTACGGCACGCCGAGGGTACGCATGGCCTTGATCTTGGTTTCGGTATGACTGCTGTCGAGCTGATTGGCCACCAGCCACGGGTAGGCCGGCATCTTCGACTCGGGCACGACGTTGCGCGGGTTGTACAAGTGCGCGCGGTGCCAGTCATCGGAGTAACGCGCACCGACTCGCGCCAGGTCCGGCCCGGTGCGTTTCGAACCCCACAGGAACGGGTGATCCCAGACGCTTTCGCCGGCCACCGAATAGTGGCCGTAGCGTTCGGTCTCGGCGCGGAACGGGCGGATCATCTGCGAGTGACAACCGACGCAGCCTTCGCGGATATAGATGTCGCGACCTTCCAGTTGCAGCGCGGTGTAGGGCTTCATGCCTTCCACCGGTTTGTTGGTCACGTCCTGGAAGAACAACGGGACGATCTGGGTCAGGCCACCGATGCTCACGGCCAGGATCATCAGCAGCAGTAACAGGCCGACGTTTTTCTCGATAGTTTCGTGTTTCATGGCGGACTCCTCAGGCCATCTGCGCGGCAGCGGCGACTTCGGCAGGCTGCGAGGCCCGCACGGTGCGCCAGGTGTTGTAGGCCATCAGGAACATGCCGCTGAGGAAGATCGCGCCACCCACCAGCCGCACGACGAAGCCAGGGTGGCTGGCCACCAGGGTTTCGACGAAGGAGTAAGTCAGCGTGCCGTCCTCGTTCACCGCACGCCACATCAGGCCCTGGGCGATGCCGTTGACCCACATCGAGGCGATGTACAGAACCGTGCCGATGGTGGCGAGCCAGAAGTGCGCGTTGATCAGGCCGATGCTGTGCATCTGCTCGCGTCCGAAGACTTTCGGGATCATGTGGTACAGCGCGCCAATGGAAATCATCGCCACCCAGCCCAGGGCGCCTGCGTGTACGTGGCCGATGGTCCAGTCGGTGTAGTGGGAGAGGGCGTTGACCGTCTTGATCGCCATCATCGGCCCTTCGAAGGTCGACATGCCGTAGAACGCCAGCGACACCACGAGGAAGCGCAGGATCGGGTCGCTGCGCAACTTATGCCAGGCACCCGACAGGGTCATCATGCCGTTGATCATCCCGCCCCAGCTCGGTGCCAGCAGGATCAGCGACATCACCATGCCCAGCGACTGCGCCCAGTCCGGCAGCGCRGTGTAGTGCAAGTGGTGGGGACCTGCCCAGATGTACAGGGTGATCAGCGCCCAGAAGTGCACGATCGACAAGCGATAGGAATACACCGGGCGCTCGGCCTGTTTCGGCACGAAGTAGTACATCATCCCGAGGAAACCGGCGGTGAGGAAAAAGCCCACGGCGTTGTGCCCGTACCACCATTGCACCATCGCATCGGTGGCGCCGGAGTACAGCGAATAGGACTTGGTGAAGCTGACCGGCAATTCCATGTTGTTGACGATGTGCAGGATTGCCACGGTGATGATGAACGCACCGAAGAACCAGTTACCGACATAAATATGCTTGGTCTTGCGCTGCATGATCGTGCCGAAGAACACGATGGCGTAGGCGACCCAGACGATGGTGATCAGGATGTCGATCGGCCATTCCAGTTCCGCGTATTCCTTGGAGCTGGTGTAGCCCAGCGGCAGGCTGATGGCCGCGAGCAGAATCACAAGCTGCCAGCCCCAGAAGCAGAAGGCGGCGATTTTCGGTGCAAACAGCCGTGTCTGGCAGGTGCGTTGCACCGAGTACAACGAACTGGCGAACAGCGCGCAGCCGCCGAAGGCGAAGATCACCGCGTTGGTGTGCAGCGGGCGCAAGCGGCCGAAGCTGGTCCACGGCAAATTGAAGTTGAGTTCGGGCCAGACCAACTGGGCAGCGAGAAAAACCCCGAGCCCCATGCCGACGATGCCCCACACCACCGTCATAATGGCGAATTGGCGGACCACCTTGTAGTTGTAGGCGGTACTGATAGAAGTGTTCATGGTTCCCCATCCACGGTTCAGCCGAAGTGAGCGCGCAGCGCAAGGCAGTGCACCCTTCGGCCGGAGTTATAGGCAGACTGAAAGCGAGGCAAGCATGGACAAAGGGCACAAGGCCGGTATTGACGGGGATCAATGGGCGCAGTGCGTGCAGGATCATGGATGGTTGTGGAATGCCGCCGCTGGCAAGGCTGCGGCGACGCTGATCCTCGCCCATGGCGCTGGCGCACCGATGGACAGCGACTGGATGAGCGACATGGCTGCACGCCTCAAAGCTCAAGGCGTCAACGTGTTGCGCTTCGAATTTCCCTATATGGCGCAGCGGCGCATCGACGGCGGTAAACGCCCGCCGAACCCCGCGCCGAAACTGCTGGAATGCTGGCGCGAGGTGTATGCCCAGGTGCGACGCCATGTCACTGGGCCGCTGGCCATCGGCGGCAAGTCCATGGGCGGGCGCATGGCCAGCCTGCTGGCCGATGAGTTGGGGGCGGATGCCCTGGTGTGCCTGGGTTATCCATTCTATGCGGTGGGCAAGCCGGAGAAACCACGGGTCGAACATCTGGCCGGGTTGAAGACTCGGACCTTGATCGTCCAGGGCGAGCGCGATGCGTTGGGCAACCGGGAGGCGGTCGAGGGTTATGCGCTATCGCCGGGTATCGAAGTGTTCTGGCTGGTGGCGGGGGATCATGACTTGAAGCCGTTGAAGGCTTCGGGGTTTAGCCATGAGCAGCATTTGGCGGCTGCGGCGCAGAAAGTGGTCGCATTTCTTCAGTGAGATGAGTGGCGTCTGGGCCTGCCTCTTCGCGGGCTTGCCCGCGAAGGCGGCCTGTCAGGCAAAGCAATTCTCCCATCCCACATGGTCCGTTTGAGGGATGTCCCCTCTGTTCTCCATTGTTTGAATGCAAGGGTAGGGGCGCTACACCCGCCCCGTTGCACGCGCGCCCCGGCGGATGGGGTGAACAAAGGAGAACAATAAAAATGCTCAACCAAGACCTGATTCGCCAGYGTCTGAGCCAACGTGCCCGCGAGTTGGTGCCGATCCTGCGTGAACGCGCCCTGAATGCCGCGCAAGCCGGCCAGTTGCCTGAAGAAACCCTGAAGGATTTCCACGACGCCGGGTTCTTTCGCATCCTGCAACCGGCCCGTTGGGAAGGCTATGAGCTGGAGCCCAAGGATTTCTTCGACGTGCAGATGACCCTTGCCGAGGGCTGCATGTCTTCGGCCTGGGTACTTGGCGTGGTTGCGATCCACAACTGGCAACTGGCGCTGTTCGACGACCGCGCGGCCCAGGATGTCTGGGGAAGCGACTCCAGCGTGCTGATCTCCTCTTCCTATATGCCGGTGGGCAAGGTCGAGCGGGTTGATGGTGGCTTCAAGTTGAGCGGCCGCTGGGGCTTTTCTTCCGGCAGCAAGCATTGCGAATGGGCGTTCCTCGGTGCGCTGGTGCCGCCGGCAGAGGCGGGCGGGGCGCCGGATTACCGGACGTTCCTGGTGCCGCGCAGCGACTACCGGATTCTCGACAACTGGAACGTCATGGGCCTGGAAGCCACCGGCTCCCACGACATCCAGGTGGAAAACGCCTTCGTTCCCGAGTACCGCACCCATCGAGCGTTCGACGGTTTCATGCAGAACAGTCCGGGCAACGCGGTGAACACCGCACCGTTGTTCCGCCTGCCGTTCGGGCAGATTTTTGTGCGTGCCGTTTCGTCGTCCGCCATCGGTGCCCTGCAAGGCGCGGTGGATCTGTTTGCCGAGCACAACCGCGCCCGGGTCGGGGTCAATGACGGTCGCAAGATGGTCCAGGACCCGGCCGCGCAATCGGCGCTGGCCAACGCCATGGTCTGCGTCGACGAGTGCAAGACCGTGCTGCATCGCAACTTCGCCCTGATGCTGGAGCGCGCGCAGAAGGGCGAACCATTGAGCATGCCCGAGCGGGTGAAGATGCGTTATGACTCGGCGCTGGTGGCCGACAAGTGCGCCAAGGCAGCCGGCGAGCTGATGTTCAACAGCGGTGCTTCGACGATCTTCCGCAGCCATCCGATCAAC
>NZ_JBGCUL010000300.1:0-4991 GCF_054177685.1 Pseudomonas sp. P5_A2_2 | reverse complement strand
GGACATGCGCATATTGCTGGTCGAAGATGACCCGATGATCGGAGACGCCATCCAGGGCGCACTGAGTGATGCGAGCTACGCGACCGACTGGGTGAAAAACGGCCTTACCGCACTCTCGGCGCTGCAGACCCAGCCCTACGACCTGGTGCTGCTGGACCTCGGATTGCCAGGCAAGGACGGGCTCGATGTGCTCGACAGCATTCGCGCCCGCAACAACCCGGTGCCTCTGCTGATCATCACCGCACGGGACAGCCTCGACGATCGCCTGCGTGGCCTCGACGGTGGTGCCGACGACTACCTGCTCAAACCCTTCGACATGGCCGAGTTGCTGGCCCGCATGCGCGCTGTGCTGCGCCGTAACGGCGGGAGCGCCCAGTCATTGCTGGACAACGGTGTGGTGGCGCTGGACCTGGTGTCGAAACAGGCGAGCACTGCCGAGAACCCCGACGTGCAACTGTCCAGCCGCGAGTTCGCCTTGTTACAGGCCCTGCTGATCCGCCCGGGGGCGATCCTCTCGCGCAGCGAACTCGAAGACCGCCTCTACGGCTGGGGCAACGAAGTGGAAAGCAACGCGGTGGAGTTTCTGATTCATTCGCTGCGACGCAAGCTGGGCAACCAGGTCATCAAGAACGTCAGGGGTATGGGATGGATGGTTTCAAAAAGCGCTTGAGCGACTCGGTGCAGGTACGGCTGTCGGTCGCACTGTCGCTGGCCATCCTGATCGTGGCGGTGCTGGCCGGGATGTTTGCGTTCGTCTCGGCCCTCGACGAAGCCCACGAAATGCAGGACGACACCTTACGTCAGGTGGCCATCCTGTTCGATCGGCAGCAGATGACCCTGCACTACCCCGCTACCGAAAAAATCGCCGGTGACGACGAAGAATCCAGGGTCATCGTGCAATACCTGGCCGACAGCAGCAAAGCCGCCGGCAACCACGACGACAGCGTCATACCGCTGCCCTTCTCCACGACGCTGGCCGATGGCTTGTCGACATTGAATATCGCTGGCGAAGACTTTCGCGCACTGGTCAGGACCACCGCCCGGGGCGAGCGCATCGTCGTCGCCCAGGAGACGGGGGTTCGCGACAAGGAGGCGCGCGAGAGCGCCTTGCGCAGCCTGCTGCCGTTTCTCATTCTGTTTCCGGTGCTGTTGCTGGTGGTGAGCGATCTGGTGCACAAGCTGTTTCGCCCCATTGCCACCCTCTCCGATGACCTGGACCGAYGCGACAAACAGGCCCTGCACCCTATCGACGAACACCATCTGCCAACCGAGATCCGCCCTTTCGTCGTGGCCATCAATCGCTTGCTGGCGCGGGTTGCGCAGTCCATGGAAACCCAGCGGCGCTTCATTGCCGACGCCGCCCACGAACTGCGCTCACCCATGACAGCCCTGTCTCTGCAAGCCGAGCGACTGAAAGCCACACCCATGCCGACGCAAGCCGTCGAGCGCCTGTTGCCGCTGTCCTGCGGCATTGAGCGCAGCAGAAAGCTGATCGATCAGTTGCTGGCCCTGGCCGCCGCGCAATCGAACGCCGAGCGGCCGCAAACCACGGTTTCGGTGCATGAGGTCTATCGACGGGTGCTGGAGGACCTGTTGCCCCTGGCGGAACGCAAGAACATCGACATCGGTGTTGAAGGCACCGAAGACGTGCAGCTCGTCATCAACGAAATGGACCTGCTGATACTGGTCAAGAACCTGGTGGACAACGCGATCCGCTACACCCCTTGTGGCGGACGCGTCGACCTGTCGGTGGCGCTCGCACAGGAAATCGTAATCCTTCAGGTCAAGGACTCCGGCCCGGGCATCACCGCCGATGAACAAGTGCGCGTGTTCGACCCGTTCTATCGCAGCGTGGGCACCGAAGAAGCAGGCTCGGGGCTGGGCTTGTCCATCGTCAGGGCCATCGCCGAGCGCACGGGGGCTCGGGTGCGCTTGAGCTTTTCGGACGAGACGAACAAGCGCGGGTTATGTGTGTCAATCGAGCTGAAAAGAGGCTCAGACTAGATCCCTATGTATCACAGTGTGTAAACGCGAACGCTCGATACACAGGCTTTCATCCGCCCGGCGATTCGACACAGGCCGGATACGTTGCCGCGTTTCAATGCAAGTAAGGTTTGAAGGGGCTCCGACCGGACCCCTGACCCATGGCTGGTAATGGAGACATCCCATGAAGATGGCATTGCGCAACAGCAACACCGGCAACACTCGCCGCCACCTGGTCGGCCCTTCGATCCTTGCGCTGACCCTGTTCGGCGCTCTTGGCGCAGCTCACGCGCAAACGGCCGCCACCACGCAGCCAGCGGCGACCCCGGCCGCTACCACGCAGGTGGCGCCCTTGCCCTTCGGCCCGCTCAAGCATGTCAACGCCGGACTGCTGAATGTGGCGTACGCCGAAACTGGCCCGACCAACGGCCCGGTGGTGATCCTGCTCCACGGCTGGCCGTACGACATTCACAGCTATGACGAGGTCGCGCCGTTGTTGGCCGCCAAGGGCTATCGGGTGCTGATGCCCTATGCGCGCGGCTATGGCGATACGCGTTTCCTGTCCGTAGAAACCCAGCGCAACGGCCAGCCGGCTGCGCTGGCCAGTGATGTCATCGATTTCATGGACGCCCTGAAGATCAAACAAGCGGTGCTCGGTGGCTATGACTGGGGTGCGCGTTCGGCCGATATTGTCTCGGCGCTGTGGCCGGAGCGGGTCAAGGCACTGGTCTCGGTCAGCGGTTATCTGATCGGCAATCAGGCAGCCGGCAAGAACCCGCTGCCACCCAAGGCGGAATTGCAGTGGTGGTATCAGTTCTACTTCGCCACTGACCGTGGTCGCGCCGGTTACGAGAGAAACACCCACGACTTCGCCAAGCTGATCTGGCAACTGGCTTCGCCGAAATGGGCGTTCGATGACGCCACCTTCGACCGCAGCGCCAGGGCACTGGATAACCCGGACCATGTCGACATCACCGTGTTCAACTACCGCTGGCGCCTGGGCCTGGTCCAGGGCGAGAGCCGGTACGATGCGCTGGAGCAGAAACTGGCCACGGCGCCGTCCATCAGCGTGCCGACCATTACCCTGGAAGGCGATGCCAACGGCGCACCGCACCCGGCCCCCGAAGACTATGCCAAGCGGTTCACCGGTAAATACGAGTTCCGGCTGATCAACGGCGGCATCGGCCACAACCTGCCGCAGGAAGCTCCGCAGGCGTTCGCCAAGGCGGTGATCGATGCGGATCATCTTTGAGGGCTGATCCGGCATTCGCCTGATGTTGCCGAATAACCACCTTCGTGGGCACGGTTCCTTGTAGGAGCCAGCTTGCTGGCGATGGTCGTAAACGATAACGCGTGTGAACTGGATAAACGCGGTGCACTTGAGTCCATCGCCGGCAAGCCGGCTCCTACAGGTATTGCTGCGGCAAACATGAGCTATCTTTTCAGCGACTCACCTGCATCAGGTGACCGCTGACAAGTCAGGACGCTTTATGATTCGTTTGCCTCGACGCCATGCCCTCTTTGCCTTGACCTTTGCCAGTACGCTCGCCGCCACTTCTCTGCCGGGGGCACAGAGCCGCGCTGTCGAAGTCACAGCCGCCAGCGCGGTCGCGGGCCCCGTCGTCGGCACCAAAGTCACTGAGCCGTACGTGCGCATGATGGCGCGCGAGGCGTATTTCTGGGGTTGGCCGATGGCCAACATCTTCAATCGTCGCCAGGCGTTCAAAGACCTGCCCGAACCCGGTTTGTTGGGCGGCATCGTGCCCGTGGCCCCGATCAACCGGTTGTCGATGCTCGGCGACTACATCGACCCGGCCGAGCGGCTGGTGGCCTGTCCGAACCAGGACGTAGTGTACGGCGCCGGCAGCATCGCCCTGGACATTGAGCCGGTGGTGCTGCAAGTGCCGGACTTCGACGGCCGTTTCTGGGTGTATCAGGTGGTCGACCTGCGTTCCGACAGCTTTGCCGAACTGGGCAAAATGTATAACACCCAACCGGGTTTCTACCTGCTGGTCGGCCCGGACTGGAACGGCAAGGTGCCGCCCGGCATCAAACGGGTGTACCGGGCGCGCACCAACACCGGGTTCGTGATCCCGCGGGTATTCCTGGATGACACCGCTACCGACCGTCTGGCTGTGCAGCCGGCACTGTCGGGTATCGACATGTACCCACTGTCGCAGTACGACGGCAAGATGAAGAAGCGTGCCTGGGCCAGGCTGCCGAAATTCCCGGCCCAGGCTTCCGAAGGCAGCGCCGAAACCAAATGGGTGGTACCGGAGAGTTTCTTCGACGAACTGCCGGCCCTGCTCAAGGATGCCAAGCCATTGCCGGGCGAAGAAGCCCGCTACGCGCAAATGGCCGCCCTCGCGGCCATCGCCAAGGCCGACCCTAAACTTCGGGCCGCGATGATCGACGAAGCGAAGAAGGCCGACAGCGAAGTGATCGACCCGCTGTTGCAGTTCCGCAACTATGGCCTGCAATTGCCCGATCACTGGAGCACAGTGAGCAACGGCGCAGCGTTCGGCACCGACTATTTCAGCCGTACCGCCGTGGCGCGCTCGAACATTTTCGTGAACCAGCAGAAAGAGGCCAAATACTTCTACCAGGACCTGGATGAGAACGGCCTGCGCCTCAACGGTCAGTACGGTTACAGCGTGACATTCGCCAAAGGCAAGCTGCCGCCGGTCAGAGGCTTCTGGTCGCTGACGCTGTACAACGAACAACATTTCTTCGTCCCGAATGCCCTCAAGCGCTATTCCATTGGCACCAGGAACAAGTCCCTGCAAACCAACCCTGATGGCTCGCTGACCCTTTACGTGCAAAGCGAATCACCCGGCAAGGACAAGGAAAGCAACTGGCTGCCCTCGCCCGGGGACGCCAACTTTTCGCTGTACATCCGGGCTTACTGGCCAGAGTCCGAAGCACTCAACGGCCAATGGACCCCACCGCCCGTGGTCAAAACGAACTGAACCGGATTAAACACAAATCCCTGTGGGAGCGAGCTTGCT
>NZ_JBGCUL010000299.1:0-5000 GCF_054177685.1 Pseudomonas sp. P5_A2_2 | reverse complement strand
TCCGGCGTGTTCGCCGAAAAGTTCACCCTCGAGGAAACCCTGGCCAAGGTCGATGCCGAGGGCGTGACGGTCGGTGAAGCACTCAATGCCATTGGCTACGCCGGCCCGCGCAAAGTCAGTGGCCACAAAGTCGGTGCCTATTTCGAAGCCCACATAGAACAAGGCCCGATCCTTGAAGACGAGCGCAAGACCATAGGCGTAGTCATGGGCGCCCTCGGGCAGAAATGGTTCGACCTCAAACTGCGCGGCGTCGAAGCCCACGCCGGCCCGACCCCGATGCACCTGCGCAAGGACGCCCTGGTCGGCGCCGCGGTGATCGTCGGAGCGCTCAACCGCGCCGCCCTCAGCCACCAACCCCATGCCTGCGGCACCGTCGGTTGCCTGCAAGCCTATCCCGGCTCGCGCAATGTCATCCCCGGCGAAGTGCGCATGACCCTGGACTTCCGCCATCTGGAACCGGCGCGCCTGGACTCGATGATCGCCGAAGTGCGCGAAGTCATTGAAACCACCTGCGACGAACACGGCCTGACCTTCGAGCTCACGCCAACGGCCGACTTCCCGCCGTTGTACTTCGACAAGGGCTGCGTCGARGCCGTGCGCGGCGCCGCCCAAGGCCTGGGCCTGTCGTACATGGACATCGTCAGCGGAGCAGGGCACGACGCGATCTTCCTCGCCGAACTCGGCCCGGCCGGAATGATCTTCGTGCCCTGCGAAGGCGGCATCAGCCACAACGAAATCGAAAACGCCGCGCCGGATGACCTGGCGGCCGGGTGTGCGGTGCTGTTGCGGGCGATGCTGGCGGCTTCGGCGGCGGTAGCGAAGGGCGAGTTGGCGGCCTGAACCAAGTGACGTGCGCTGAAACTTTCAGCGCACGTCACAACGCGCAATCCTCAATCGTCATCCAGTTGAATCCCTCAATCAGTGGAGCAACACGATGTCGTCCAACACCCAACCGGTCAATCTGCTGCAATCGATCCAACAGGTTTTCGAAAGCCTGACCCAGGTTCATGTCGTTCTCGATA
Organism: Pseudomonas sp. P5_A2_2; assembly: GCF_054177685.1. NCBI lineage: Bacteria > Pseudomonadati > Pseudomonadota > Gammaproteobacteria > Pseudomonadales > Pseudomonadaceae > Pseudomonas > Pseudomonas sp. P5_A2_2. Next base: position 3,978 of record NZ_JBGCUL010000299.1, on the reverse strand, counting down.
ATAGTGATCTCAATCCCACGCTCAGGCATTTGATCCACCTGCGCGCCTCGCAGATCAACCAATGTGGTTTCTGCGTGAAGATGCACACTCGCGAAGCCCGTGAGGCCAATGAAACCAACGAGCGCCTGGATCGCCTGATCGTCTGGCGTCACGTGAGTGACTTCAGCCTTTCGGAGCGCGCCGCGCTGGCATGGACCGAAGCCCTGACCGTGCTCGATGAAAACACCGATTACGCCAGCCTGCGCGGTGAACTGAGAGCGCATTTCAACGACGAACAGATCGGCGCCTTGACGGCCGAGATCGGCATGATCAACCTGTGGAACCGCTTGCAGGTGTCGAGGCACTGACTGATGAATTGCGCTGAAAACACCGCCACTGTATTCGAGCAGCGTCGGCCCTTTTTGCTCGGTCTGGCCTATCGCATCCTCGGCTCGCGCGCCGAAGCCGAGGATGCGGTGCAAGAGTTGTTCATCAAGTGGCTGGAGGCCGATCGCGCCGCCATCGCCACGCCGGCCGCCTGGCTGACCACGACCTGCACCCGGCACTGCATCGATGTGCTGCGCTCGGCGCACAAATCCCGGGTCGACTACATCGGCACCTGGCTGCCGGAGCCGATTCACACGGCCCATCAGGACTCACCCGAGCAGATGCATGAACTGGCTTCGTCGCTGTCCACCGCATTCGTGTTGTTGCTGGAGCGGCTGACACCCAAGGAGCGCGCCGCGTACCTGCTGTACGAAATTTTCGACATGGATTACCCGCAAGTCGCCGACGCAGTCGGAGTGCAGGAAGGCGCTTGCCGCAAATTGGTGTCTCGGGCCAAGGCCAGTCTCGGCAACGGACACGCCCGTTACCAGCCGGAACCCGTGCGTCAAAGCCAATTGCTGGGTGCGTTTCACGGGGCTATCGCCAGCGGCTCGACCGCTTCCTTGAGCGTCTTGCTGAGCGAAGACGTTGAACTGTGCGCCGACAGCGGCGGCAAGGCCCCGGCCATCCGCGAAACCCTGTTTGGCATCGAAAGCGTGCTGGACTTCATTGGTCAGTCGTTGCACGCCTATTGGCAAATGTGTGARTGGCTGCCCATTGAAATCAATGGTGCTCAAGGGGTGATGATCAAGGCCGACGGTGTTATCACCGCGTCGATGACGTTTGGTTTCGACGAAACGGGGCGGGTGAATCGGGTGTTCATCATGCGTAATCCGGACAAGTTGGCGGGACTGGGCGCGTCCTTTAACGTGCAATAGTCAGAGGGCCACCGGCCCTTCAAGCTTTTCGCTGACAGAAAATGATGGAGATCCCTGTGGGAGCGGGCTCGCTCCCACAGGGTTCGTTGCACTAACCAAAACTCCGGCGGTCGTAGTCTTCACAGGGTCACCCTACTTTTGGAGTCGCTATGAGCCAGGACGTCCTGACCACGCAAGCCAATCGCCGCCAGCTGCAACAAATCATCGCCGGCCTGTCCGACGGAGTGATTCTGCTGGATCCCGACCAGAGCATCCTGTGGGCCAACGAGGCGGCGCTGGCCATGCACGGTGCCGTGCAGATCAGCGATCTGTGTAGCAGCGCCAAGGCGTATGCGAAAAAATTCACCCTGCGCTATCACAACAATCACGTCGTGCCGGTCGACAGCTACCCGATCAACCGGGTGGTTCGCGGCGAGACGTTCAGCGATGTGCTGGTAGAAGTGACGTCGGCGGCGGGCGATGAACGCACCTGGGTCCATCGAGTGCGCAGTCTGGTGTTGGTCGACAGCCGTGGCGAGCCGGAATCGCTGGTGCTGATCATGGACGATGTCACCGACCGGGCCAGTGCCTCGCAACGCTTCGCTACTGCGTTTCGCCTGTCCCCGGTGCCGATTCTGCTGTGTGGCGCGGCCGATCAACGGGTGCTGGACGTCAACGAAGCGTTCCTCGATACCCTCGGTTATCCCAGTGAGGAAGTGCTTGGGATCAGCATTGCGCAGATCGACTTCATCGATGACAAAAATGCGCGCATCTGGCTGTTCGCCGCGCTGGAGAAAACCGGCAGTCTGGACCGCATCGATGTGCGCGTGCGCAGAAAAGACGCCGGGCTGATCGATTGCACCGTGTCGGCGGACACGGTGAACATTCAAGACAACCCGTGCTATCTGCTGGTGCTGGTGGACATCACCGAGCGCAAGCGCACCGAGCTGGAACTGGTGTCGGCCATCGAGGAAGCGATGAAGGGCGCCTCATGGTTCAGCCGCACGCTGATCGAAAAACTGGCCAGGGTGAAGCATGTCAATTCACCGAAGTTGCCCAGTGTGTCCTTCACCGACCTGACTGCCCGTGAGCGCGAAGTGCTGGGCCTGATATGCGAAGGCCGGGCCGACAAGGAAATCGCCGCGCGCCTGAAACTCGCGCCGAACACAGTGCGCAACCATGTGGCGGCGGTGTATTCCAAACTCAATGTGCACAGCCGCAATGAAGCGATTGTCTGGGCGCGGGAGTGGGGACTGTTCTCGAAATAGTGGCAGCCAAAGGAGCAGCGATAAGGCGCAAATGCCACCGGTCGGGCCATAAGTGATTCGCAGATTTTTATTTTTGTGGCAGGTGTGTGGATTTGCGCGCCGGTTCTGTTGTCACAAAAAATGTGTCGATCACTTGTCGCGGGTCAACTTATGAAGGCTCTTGGGAAGCGCGTTATCTCCCCTTTGTCGCTGGCATTTTGCGTAGCGATTCTCGGCGGCTGTGCCAGTCCGCCACCCCTTCCACCGGTCACGCCACCCCCTCCTGAACGAACCTGCCAGACCATGGATAAAACCGATGTCCTGGGCGATGTACGGGGCGAAGGCGGGCAGGTGACCCGAGTCACCACCACGACGCGTTGCGTCACGCAGTAAATCAGGGCGCTTCGATGGGCAACAACCCCGACTTGCTCGGGGGGTATCTCTCTGTGGGACCAAGCTTGCTCCCACAGAGGGTGCACTCAGGCAATCAGGACAGGAATCCGCCATCCACATTCAACGAAACACCTGTGGTGTAGCTGGAGGCGTCGCTGGCCAGGTACAACACTGCGCCGGCCATTTCGCTTGGGTCAGCCACGCGCTTGAGCGGAATCTGTTGCAGCGCGGTGTTCAGGATGGCTTCGTTTTTCACCAGTGCCGAGGCGAACTTGGTGTCGGTCAGGCCCGGCAGCAAGGCATTGCAGCGAATCCCGAACTGCGCACACTCCTTGGCAAACACCTTGGTCATGTTGATGACGGCCGCCTTGGTCACCGAGTAAATACCCTGGAAGATCCCCGGCGAAACACCGTTGATCGAGGCCACGTTGATGATGCTGCCACCACCGTTTTCGCGCATCAGCTTGCCGGCTTCGACCGACATGAAGAAGTAGCCGCGAATGTTCACGTCGACGGTTTTCTGGAAGGCGCTGAGGTCGGTGTCCAGCACGTTGCAGAACTGCGGGTTGGTCGCGGCGTTGTTGACCAGGATGTCCAGGCGGCCGAACTGTTCCTTGATGCCGGCGAAGACCTGGCTGATCTGTTCCATTTCGCCGATGTGGCAGGCGATGGCGGTGGCCTTGCCGCCGGCGGCGATAATGGCGTCGGCGACGTGCTGACAGCCTTCRAGCTTGCGGCTCGACACGATCACGTGAGCGCCTTGCTGGGCCAGCAGTTTGGCGATGGCTTCACCGATGCCACGGCTGGCGCCGGAGACGAAAGCGATCTTGCCGTCGAGGTCGAACAACTGAGTCTTGGACATGGGATTCCCTTATAAAAAGTCTTGTTATGCAGTCGAATGCCGGGGTAGAGGCCAATGCTGTTCGGTGGAGGCGGATTTGCCGCGTTTGGTTAATGAGCGAGCGTTATCGTTGACGACCTTCGTCGGAACGCCGCCCGGAGCAAGCTCGCTCCTACAGGGGATCTCAGAGGCTGGATTTCTGGATGACCTGCAAGCTCATCTGCTCCAGCAGCTTGTTCATGTGAATGAACTGCGCGAAGCGTTTGTCCTGGGT
>NZ_JBGCUL010000298.1:0-5005 GCF_054177685.1 Pseudomonas sp. P5_A2_2 | reverse complement strand
CCCTTGGCGTGATGGTAGATGAGGGCACAGGCGTCCGGCAGGCGCAGGCGCTTGAGCCGACCGCAGGCGTCGTAGCCGTAACGCAGGGTGCCCCAGCCCTGATGTTCGGTGATCAGCCGGTCCTGGCGATCGTATTCGAACGCCAGCGGATGGTTCTCGCCGTCATCGACACTGATCAGCCGCCCGAGACTGTCGTAGCGGTACTCGACCTTGACCCCGTCGGGCAAGGTTTTGACCAGTAACCGCCCAGCACTGTCACGTTGATAAGCGGTAACCAGCAGCGAACCGTCGTCGCCAAACTCGGTTTTCTCCAGCAACTGGCCATTGAGGTCGTAGCTGTAGGCGGTACGACGACCATCAAAGCCGGTCTCCTGTCGGATCAATCCGCCTGGGGTGTAATCCATCCGGTAGGTGTCGCCGACCTCGTTTTCGATCTCGGTGAGCAACAATTGCGCATGGTCGTAGCGGTATTTCAGCGCGCTGCCGTCGGGGTTGATTCGACGGCTGACCAAGTGCAAGTCGTCGGCGTATTCGTAACGGGTTACCCGTCCCAGTTCGTCGGTGTCGGCGGTGACCTGGCCGTAGGCGTTGTAGCGACAGGCACGGCGGGCACCGGTGGGCAGTGTGGTCCGGGTCAGTCGGCCCACGGCGTCCCACTCATAACCGGTGACGGCACCGTGTTCGTTCTGCCGGGTAATCCGCCGTCCCAACGCATTGTAGGAAAAAGTGCGCTGGGCACCGTCCGGCAGGGTCTCTTCCAGCAACTGTCCCAAGGCGTTCCAGACAAACCGGTGACTGCTCTGGTCGGGGAAACGGATCGTCAGCAAGCGCCCCTGCGAGTCGTAGAAATAGCGGATGATCTGTCCGTCGGGATCGGTGACGGCAGTGATGTCGCCCTGGGCATTGCGCTGGTAGCTCCATGTCGCCTGACCGCGGGTGCGGGTATGCAGGAAACCGTTGCGATACTCGTAGGACGTGAGCGCCTCATCCGGCGCAAGCAGCGCGATCAGCCGGCCGACCTCGTCATAATGGTATTCGGTGACGGCGCCGAGGGCGTCCTGCTCGACGATCAGGCGGCCCTGATCGTCGTAGGCCTTGTGCTGCTCACCGCCGTCCAGCCCGACCCGGCGCACCAACCGCGCGCGGTCGTCATGAACGTAAACCTCTTCGCTACCGTCTGCGTTGCTCACCGTCACGCAGCCTTGATCGTCCCAGGCGTAACGCACCTCCATCTGCGCAAACGAGGCCCAGTGATGGATGCAGCGGGCTGCCTTGCCGGAGCGTTCCCACGCCCAGAAGAAACTCGCGCCGCCGGCCAGTTGCCGTTGCAGGATGACGTGCTGCTCGTCGTAGTCATAGCGCTCGCTTTCACCCGCGGCATTGGTCGCCTCGATCAGACGCTGGCGGGCGTCGTAGCGGTAGCTGACCAGTGTCTGTTCGGTGCGCCAGGTGTGCGCCTCGAGGCCGCTGCGCTGAAACACCTGATAATCGACGGCCATCAGGTGCTTGAGGTCGTAACGCAGCAGCAAGGCGCGGTCGGCGCCGTTGTCCAGGCGTTGGATTCGGTCAAAGCGGTCCCGCTGCACCGTCACGCGGTTGCCGTAGGCGTCGCTGATCGCGCTGAGCCGGCCGTCATGAAAGTGGTAGAACCGCGCTCGGTCGCCGGCCAGGGCGAGGATCAGTTCGTCCGGCTCCTCGCCGAGATAAAGCGCCGCCCGCGACAGGCTGTTGTGGATCACCGGGCGCGTCGCCGTCGGCCGTGGAAATGGCGTGCGGTGGTTTTCGGGGTCGATCCACAGCACCTGCTCGTCGTGGAGTTCCAGGTGCTGGGACAGCGAATGGCTCCAGCCAAAACCGAGGCCGGTGTCGAGCTCGACGGCACTGGTGCGATAGATGCGGGTGAAGTCGAACGGCAAGATCCCGTCGAGGGTGCTGTCCGTGAGGGTCAGCAATACCTCGCCAGTGACCATCGACACCGGGCAGTTGTGGGTGGCGGTGTGCTCGACGGTGTCAGCACAGTCGCCGTTGGGGTTTTTTGCCTGTCTGGAGGCGTCGTCGTGGTGTTCATGCTTGCCGGAGCGAAGTGTCAGAGGGCCGCTCGCGGGGCATGCCAATACCTTTTGGGGATCGAACATCTGCGGACTTTCGCTTGGCGGAATGTAGGACATCAGACTCTGCGGAGGATCTTCAAGGAAAGAAGTCGGGAAAGTTGGTGTTTGCTGTAGGGCGATTCGCTAAATCACGCAGAGCCATTCGGCGTGGATCGGGATTTCATCGTTGCTCTAAGCCAGCGGCGCTCGCTATGCTGCTGAATCCTTTAATCCATTCGGGCATCAGGCCGTACCTGAGCTGCCCGGGATGCCTTAGAAAAACGGATCAGATGCGATGAATGCACCACTGAAAGCATTCGGCCCGATCAAGGCCGTGATTTTCGATATGGACGGCTTGTTGCTGGACACAGAGGGCATCTACACCGAAGTCACGTCCATCATCGCCGCGCGTTACGGCCGAACCTTCGACTGGAGCATCAAACAGAACATCATTGGCCGGGGCGCGGGCGATCTGGCGCGCTATGTGGTTCAAGCGCTGGACTTGCCGATTACGGCGCAAGAGTTTCTGGTGATCCGTGAGCCGTTGATGCGCGAGCGCTTTCCTGCAGCGCAAGCGATGCCTGGCGCACAGGAGCTGGTACGGCATCTGAAGGCCAACAACATTCCCATTGCCGTCGGCACCAGTTCTTCGAGCCAGTCGTTCGGCCAGAAAACCACCTTGCACCGCGACTGGTTCGCCTTGTTCGACTTCATCGTCACCGCCGATGACCCCGAGGTGGGTGCGGCCAAACCGGCACCGGATATTTTCCTGACGGCGGCGCGGCGCCTGGGCGTTGCACCCGAAGACTGCCTGGTATTCGAGGATTCGCCTTTCGGTGTCACTGCGGCGAAAGCGGCGGGGATGACGGCGATTGCGATTCCGGATGCGGCAATGGCCGACGCCAGGTACGCACATGCCGATGGCATTCTTCGTACGTTGAAGGCGTTTGTGCCGAGTGCTTTTGGTTTGCCGGCGCTGGAATGGATCTGACGACTGAAAATGTGGGAGCGAGCCTGCTCCCACAGTTATTGCAGTTGGCAGATTCGAATCAGGCGCCGAAACCACCGTCGATGGTCAGGCTGGCCCCCGTGATGTAGCCGGCTTCAGGGCTGGCGAGGTAGGCGACGAAGCTGGCGATTTCTTCGGCCTTGCCGTAGCGGCCCACGGCCATCAGCGGAATCAGGCTTTCTGCAAATTCGCCGTGGGCCGGGTTCATGTCGGTGTCGACCGGACCCGGTTGTACGTTATTGATGGTGATGCCCTGCGGGCCGAGATCACGGGCCAGGCCTTTGGTCAGGCCGACCAGTGCCGACTTGCTCATTGCGTATGGGCCGCCACCGGCGAAGGGCATGCGGTCGGCGTTGGTGCTACCGATGTTGATGATGCGTCCGCCTTCGGTCATGTATTTGGCGGCGGCCTGGGTGGCGATGAATACGCTGCGCACATTGATGGCCAGGGTCTGGTCGAAGTCTTCGAGTTTGAACTCGGCCAGCGGTGCGACGGCCAGCACGCCGGCATTGTTGACCAGGATATCCAGGCGACCAAAGGTCTCTACCGTGGCGGACACGGCGCTGCGAATGGCCTCGGCGTCGGCGCTGTCGGCCTTGATGGCCAGAGCCTTGCCGCCGTTGGCGGTGATGCTGTCTTGCAGTTCTTCGGCCTTGGCCGTGGAACTGACATAAGTGAAGGCAACGGTCGCGCCTTCAGCGGCCAGGCGCTTGACGATGGCAGCGCCGATACCGCGGGAACCACCTTGAATCAATGCCACTTTGCCGCTGAGGTTCTGAGTAGTCATGTCGATCTCCAAGTCCCGAGGCGAGATGTCCCGGTTGATGGAGCCTAGTATCGATTCAGGATTCCATGCTGTGTAGACCATAATTGCGATAGTCTGTGTAAACCAAAAGTTTATAGTGGCGACTATGGAAACCTTCAGCAGTATCGAATGCTTTGTGCGCAGCGCTGAGGTCGGCAGCTTCGCCGAGGCCGCGCGGCGTCTGAGCCTGACACCGGCGGCGGTAGGCAAGAGCGTCGCCAAGCTTGAAGCGCGCCTGGGCGTCAGATTGTTTCAGCGCAGCACTCGCAGCCTGACGCTGACGGAGGCCGGCCAGTTGTTTCTCGGCGAAGTCAGCGGCAGCCTGCACACCATCCAGAATGCCGTGGCCAATCTCGCCAGCGCCGGAGGGCGTCCTGCCGGAACATTAAAGGTCAGCATGGGCACGGTGTTCGGGCGCTTGTACATCGTGCCGTTGCTGGGGGAATTTCTGCGGCGCTTTCCGGCAATCAACCCGGACTGGCATTTCGACAACCGACAGGTCGACCTGATTGCCCAGGGCTTCGACGCCGCGATTGGCGGCGGATTCGAACTGCCTCAGGGCGTGGTGGCGCGCAAGCTGACACCGGCCCATCGCGTGTTGGTGGCTTCCACCGAGTATCTGGCGGCGCAGGAGGCAATCGTCGAGCCGGACGATCTCAAGTATCACGATGGCATCCTCATTCGCTCGCCGCAGACCGGTCGCGTGCGTTCCTGGCAGTTGACCAGTCGTAGTCAGCAACACAGTCCATTGACCCTCAAGGCGCGGATGACCATGAGCGATTCGGAAGCCGCCTGCGCCACGGCGACCCAGGGTTTGGGCATTGCCTTGGTGAGCATGCCGTTTGCCGTGGGTTATCTGGAGGCGGGGACGTTGCAGCGGGTGTTGCCGGACTGGTATGTCGACGACGGCAACATTTCTGTCTACTACGCTGAACATAAACTGCTGCCCGGCAAAACCCGGGCGTTTGTCGATTTCATCATTGAGCAGTTTGCCGAGCGGGGGTTGGGGCAGAGGTTCAGTGCGGTTTGAGTTTGGCTCCAGACCGAGGTGCGGCCATCGCGGGCAAGCCACGCTCCCACAGGTTTTGCGTCGTACACATC
>NZ_JBGCUL010000297.1:0-5044 GCF_054177685.1 Pseudomonas sp. P5_A2_2 | reverse complement strand
TGATGGGTCAGCGTCGATTGGAGGCGATTTGGTGCGCGGGAAAAATATCAGCCATCGTATCGGCGCACACAGTCATTTCTGAGCCCATTGAATCAACTCGTTTTCCAGGCGCATCCCATTGCTTCTGGCCGATTTCTACCTGTCATGACGGACCGCAATCGACCGTAGCTGTGTAAAAACGTAGCCACTGCTTTGAAGTCTGAGTCGCTATGTAAAATCTATCCAATCGTCGCCGCTCAGATGTGCCGTTTGCATATGCCCGTTTGGAGATTAGGTCAAGCGCGCCGGCGCGATTCAGGGTGTAGCTGAGTCGCTCGACTTCGGCGTCAGAACTATCGCGCCGTCGATCACTTCAATGGTCAGCACGTCGCCGATGCTCAATCCTAAACTGGCGAGTAGGTCAGGCGGCAAGTCAATGATGACGTCGTTGCTTCCATCCGCAGGATCTTGGCATTTCACTGTCCAGCGCTGGGCTTCGGTCATGATGTTACTCACACTTTGGTCTTGGCGGGGATGATTCATTATGATCGCAATGTATTCGCCAGTTGAAGCGTGATGCTGACTGCTAATGACTTCTTCTGGTCGGTTGTGGCCATTGGCGACAGGCAGAAACCGGCCAAAAGCGGACCATGGACACGCTACGAATGAATCAGTAATGTACGTAGAGGTTGTCGTTTCTCATCCTCGTCTGATGTCGCGTTTGTGGCGCGCCTCTCAAGCCGAGTGAGGAGTGACCCGTGGGGCAGAGAGCGTTATTAGGTACATCCGGCGAAAAATATTAGTTTCGCATGTGTCTTCTACTAATGGTTAGCCGCAGGAACTATGCATGGAGTCTACGTGGAATACATTGCAAAATCGCCACGACTACGACTGTCGGTGACGCTACTGTTAACAGTGGCAATTGGTGTGTTATCAAGCATCATGGCAAGTCAAATAATGCCACAAGGTGTACTAACTTGGTCGCTACTACCTAAAGTTTCTTCTTTTTGGTTGTTAGCGCTATTTTCCGGGGGGTGGATTTTTATCCATGTAAAATTTCTGAATTACGATGAAGATATCATGAGATATGCAGATGACCAGCACTGTATTGCCCTCATCCGGAAAGCAAAACTTGAAGGGCTTGCTGCTCTCATACAGAGAAATCCAGAGCAGGCCTCTTTAGTTGATGCAAAGACATTCCTAAAAAATCTGGGGATAAAATGAGCATACTCCTCTCTAAGCCAGCGCAAGAAAAACTACAGCGAAGTGAAGTGCGCGATCAGGTTTCGTTACGTCAACTAATGTCTAAGCTTGAAGCTTTAAACGTATCAAGACTAGAAAGTGACCCATCAGTTCGACGGGTGACAGGTACGACCGAAGAGATTTATGTAATGCGGATAGGTGGCAATCTCCGTGCTTTTCTCACGAAGAAAGGAAAAGATATTGTTCTGCTTAGCATTGAGAACGGTTAGTCATTCGCTCAACTGTAGCTCACTGGACGTCTAAAAGCTGTGCTTTTTAATGTTCGGCGGTTTAATCATTAGGTTTCATATGCATTTACCATCTAGMCATGTATTTGATGTTCTTGCGGCAAAGGGCGTTGACCAATTGCACCACGCAAACAGCGTCGCGACCGCATGCCAGTTTTTAAGATCGCGCGCGCTATTATCCAGGGGCACGATTGAGCGTCTTGGTATAACTCAAACGCCTCAGGACTCTGATGATATTGATCGCCGGTACAGTATTTGGTTTGATGTATTCATGGACTCTGTTGACATCCATCATCGTGCGCGCCGTGCAAATGCATACGGTCCCGTGCTTTTGGTTTTCAGTATAGATTTAATAGATCGAACCGGTACTGGACGGCTATGGGTAACCAAACTAAATCCAACGAAGTGGGCTGGCAAATCAGAAAAACAGCGCTGGTTTCAAGATAGGGATGATCTAGAAGAAAATTTCATGCTGGGGCAATTTGATCAAATGGTCCTAGCCCGCCACAGTGGGGGAGAGCTTCCGTTCAAAGGGCATTTGATAAAAATAGTAATAGATGACCCCCGCCATGAGGACGACGATGGAGTAGACACCTACAGTATGGCTGTAGGCGCCCTTCGACTGGCAATGCAAGACGCGGGGCTTGATATCCCTATCGAACGACGAACTTGTAGGCAAGGTTGTACGTGCAGGCGATACTGGACGGAAAACGATGATCGAATCCTTAAAATGTTCAGCCCTAAAATTTAACAGGTGATACAAGCCTTCTCTGCTCTTATTGGAACGGTCTAAAGCCCCTTCACCAAACGTAAGGCTCTACCGATAATACGCAACCCAGTTAACAACAGATGATACCCGCAGGTGGGACTAATCTGTACATTGAGCGGACGACCGCTTCTGGCCGATTACGCCCCTTCGTGGCAGGAAACAACCAGCAAAAAACGGTTTCGTTGACTCCAAAAACCAAGAGTGAATTCAGCTAGCCAACCCATCTGTAACAGATATGATCGCACTGAATGGGTTCTTCAAATTTGCGAGATCTTGGAATGCCGCAACTACGTAAAGACAATCACTACGTACCGAAGCTTTACCTGAAACAATGGGCAAACAACGGCAAAATCCCCACTTATCGCTTGCTGGTACAGAATGAAAACGTTCCCCTCTGGAGGGAGCAATCCCTGAAAGGAATCGCCTACCATCAACATCTCTACACCTACTTGGCAGGGCAAGAAGAGACGGATGAGTTCGAACGTTGGCTCGACAGTGAATTTGAAAATCCTGCTGAAGAAGCCATCCGCCGAGTTGTCCGTGAAGAGCGCCTTTTTCCTGAACATTGGAGACGGCTTGTACGTTTCGCGGCTGCTTTAGATGTCCRCACTCCCGCTCGCCTTAGGCAGTTCATTCGTAACCAGAACGAGACATTGGAAGCGTTGATGGATGAGACCATGCAACGTTCAGTCCGCGATATGGAAGAGGCAGTTGGAAGGAACGAGCGGCTTGCATGTGGCTCAGAGGATGACGATGCTCTCTCCCTCTTCAAGATATCTATCGAGCCTCTACAGGATGGCGGCGGACAGGTAAAAGCCGAGACCATCATCGGCAGACGAATGTGGATATGGCAAATGAGGCATTTGTTAACAAAAACTTTAGGTCGTGTACCGGCCCACAAATGGACAATTTTGCATGCTCCGCCTGGCATGTCATGGCCGACATCAGACAACCCACTGATACGTCTTAATTTCCAAGACTCAGAAAACTATGACTTTGGTGGAGGCTGGGGTGTCAAGAACGGAGACATACTCCTGCCTTTGAGCCCGAAACACCTTCTTCACACGTCCATCGGTAACCGACCATGGCGTCGAGGTACAACACCCAATTTTGAGATCTATCGGTTGATGCGGAAGATCATAATCGAGCACGCTGATCGATATGTCTTCGCTCAAGACCCTAGTGATATCCACTTGATTAGACCCAGACTGGTCTGCCCGAAGGCCTATGAAAATGAACTGGAATCCTGGCAGAACTGGCATCGCTCGCAGTGCCAAGCCGAGATAGAGCTACAGCGGTAAAGTGTCGGTCTCGTCAAGCGCGTGACCGCTTTTGGCCGAGAGCTGCCCGCCGTGAACGGCTGCTTCTGGCCAGAAGCGGCTCGTAGTCTGTTCAAGATGAACCACAGCTCTAAAGCTATACGCATCTGATTGGTCAACTCATCAATTCGGCCAGGGAAGCGATCCTAAGCTATATAAGCCTCAAGTTTGGAGAGCCCTTCTTAACTGCAGACCCATTAGTTACATTTCCTGAAACCACTGACAACCTTGTCAACTGGAAGGTTAAAGCATTAATTTCATCTATGCTTACACTCAAGCTTTCTGCAATTTCACGACGACCTTGCTTTCGGCTTTGCAAAGCGTCTAACACTTTAGTGAGTAACTGCGATGTCTCTCGCTCCATCGGCTCTGGTTCATTAGCCCGATATCCACTTTTAGCGATATCTATACAAAGACTGCGGTAATTCCACTCACTGACCAACCCCAATGAATTAAAACGGTATGCCATAGCTGCAAGCGACACACCCCAATAATGCTTGAGTTTCATCAGATACTTAATAGAGTAAGTGGGTGGCTGATTAGCAGCCACACTCTCCTTAGGCATTAGAAAGGCTGCAGCAAATGCATCAGCCTGGCGTTCCATTTCAGGTCCATGGGCTTGGCCGTGCTGCATGGTGTAAACGTCGCGCACCAAATGGCCTAGCTCATGTGCCGCGTCAAAGCGGCTCCGCTCCGCGGACTTGATGGTGTTAAGGAAAACAAATGGCTTGCCCTCATACCACGTACAGAAAGCATCAACCTCTCGGGTTTCTTCGGCCAGCGAAAAGACACGAATACCTTTCGACTCAAGCAAGTGAATCATATTGGGAATGGGTGCATTACCTAGTCCCCATACGCGGCGGAGCGTGGCAGCTGCCTCTTCAGGCGCTAGATCGCTCAGGTCGGGTAACCCTGCCGAGGGAAGATTAAACCTTTCCTCTATCCAATGGTTGACTCTAAACGCGATGGCACCTGCTGCAAATGTGCAAGCTTTTAACGCATCAGTCATTTTTGAAAGTTTACGAAAACTTACCGAATGCTCCCTCAATTCTGGCATATCTTCATCAATGAAAAAAAACTGCTGAGGGAAGTTCAATAGTTTCGCGATTTTTTCCAAGGCCGCTGGCTCAGGACAAGAAGCACCACTTTCGTAGTTCTGTAGACTACGACTAGTGATACCTAACTCCTTTGCCAGCTGAGCTTTAGTGAAGCGTCTTCTCACCCTGGCAAATGTGATTTGCTTGGGATTTACTTCGGACATAGCAATTTACTCACAACATGCCTATTTTAGGCTCTACTTCCACCGAAATCTGAGAATTTGATTCATCTTTACGAATGGTGAAATCATCGGGATTATTAGAAAMACTTCCTAAGAGTATACGGACACCCCAGTTAGTAATTTTTTTATTACCGAACCCGGTCGGCAAAGACAACTCATATCGAACTTCCTTAAGCACCTTATCATAGTGATAAAGCAACGCCCAGAC
>NZ_JBGCUL010000296.1:0-5046 GCF_054177685.1 Pseudomonas sp. P5_A2_2 | reverse complement strand
TCCTGTTGCACGGCACTGGCGGACCAGGGTTCGCCGACGCAGAACCCGTCGATACGTCCGGCTCGCAGGTGCGCGACCATTTGCGGTGGCGGCACCACCACGCTGTCGACATCCTGCAATGGGTGAATGCCCTGGCTGGCGAGCCAGTAATACAACCACATGGCGTGGGTGCCGGTTGGAAACGTCTGGGCGAAGGTGAGTTTTGAGCGAGTTTGGTGCACGTGCCGATCCAGTGCTTCAGGACTGGTCACTCCAAGCGCCTGCAAGCCTCCGGAAAGATTGATGCTCTGGCCGTTCTGATTCAGGCCCATCAGTACGGCCATGTCGGTCGCGGCCACGCCACCGATGCCCAGGTGTACGGCGTAAATCAGTCCGTAGAGGCTGTGGGCTGCATCGAGTTCGCCGCTGACCAGTTTGTCCCGCAGGTTGGCCCAGGACGACTGGCGCTTGAGATTCAGGGTCAAGCCGTGGGGTTGGGCGAAGCCCTGGGTGGCGGCGACCACCACCGAGGCGCAGTCGCTCAGGGCCATGAAGCCGAGATTGATTTCGGTTTTTTCCGGGGCATCGCTGCCATTGACCCAGGCCAAAGGGCCGGCTGACGGTTCGTTCATCGCGTGTTCACCTTGCAAAAAAAACGTCGTCCCGAGTCCTTGCATGAGCAGGCCGTGGACGACGCCATTGTCTTTGCACACATTCCGTCGTCGGCATGAGTGCTGGTACCTGGATTGGTGCAAGGCATATGCCATTAACCGCTGATTTGCTCACGCGCCTCGCTTGCAACCCCGTTGCCCGGCTATAATCGCCGCCTCAATTCGCCGCCAATCGAGTCAAATCCGCCCATGTACACCCTGGCCCGTCAGCTGTTGTTCAAACTCTCTCCGGAAACCTCCCACGATCTGTCCCTGGACCTGATCGGCGCGGGCGGACGTCTTGGGCTCAACGGCTTGCTGTGCAAGGCCCCGGCGAAGGTGCCGGTGAATGTGATGGGCCTGGACTTCCCGAATCCGGTGGGACTGGCCGCCGGTCTGGACAAGAACGGTGCGGCCATCGATGGTTTCGCCCAACTGGGTTTCGGTTTTGTCGAGATCGGCACCATCACGCCGCGTCCACAGCCGGGCAACCCGAAGCCACGCCTGTTCCGTTTGCCGCAAGCCGAGGCGATCATCAATCGCATGGGCTTCAACAACCTCGGCGTCGATCACCTGCTGGCCCGCGTGGCGGCGGCCAAGTACAAGGGCGTGCTGGGCATCAACATCGGCAAGAACTTCGATACCCCGGTCGAGCGTGCCGTGGATGACTACCTGATCTGCCTGGACAAGGTTTACGCCCACGCCAGCTATGTGACGGTCAACGTCAGTTCGCCGAACACGCCGGGCCTGCGCAGCCTGCAATTTGGCGACTCGCTCAAGCAGTTGCTGGCCGATCTGGCCGAGCGCCGCGCGGAACTGGCATTGCGTCATGGCAAACATGTACCGCTGGCGATCAAGATCGCGCCGGACATGAGCGACGAAGAAACCGCCCAGGTTGCACAAGCGCTGATCGAAACCGGAATGGACGCCGTCATCGCCACCAACACCACCCTCAGCCGCGTAGGCGTCGAAGGCATGRAGCATGGCGAAGAAGCTGGTGGTCTGTCCGGCGCACCGGTTCGCGACAAGAGCACCCACACCGTGACAGTGCTGGCATCGGAGCTGGGTGGTCGCCTGCCGATCATCGCTGCCGGCRGCATTACCGAAGGCAAGCACGCTGCAGAAAAAATCACCGCAGGCGCGAGCCTGGTGCAGATCTACTCGGGCTTCATCTACAAAGGCCCGGCGCTGATTCGCGAGTCGGTAGACGCAATCGCAGCGCTACGCTGATCCCCTGTGGGAGCAGCCGGTCGACGCTCGATTGCTCGCGATGGCAGCCTTTCAGTCAACATCATCGTTGAATGTTAAACCGCTATCGCGAGCAAGCTCGCTCCCACAGGYGTGTTTGCAGTTCGAACGTTGAATCGTCAGACATAAAAAAGGGCTCCTTAAAAGGAGCCCCTGGGCCGGAGCCCGCCGTCCGGATGGGACGCGCATGGTTAATTCGGTACAAAATCAGATTGTCGTGTCGGAGTGTTATGCCCTGTAATTAGCCGACGGCGTGAAGTTCGTTGAGTCTGTGGATTCCCGCAGTGCCGGTCATACCGTCCCAGTTGTCGCCGCGTCCTTCTCGCCAGCCATTGATCCAGGCTTGACGTACCGACGGTAGAGTAAATGGGCAAAGCTCACGGGATTTACCACCAACGCCATATTGATATCCGCGCAAAAATGCTCTTTCCAACGGATCACGCTTAAGTCTTCTCATAGGGTGTTGCCCTCACTTGTTGACTGTATTTATCGCGTCGACCTCAATTGAGGTCTGGCAGAAAAATTCTGCCGTTGGGGGCTCGTTGCCGGCGTGACGAGCCAAAGTGTTGGCGTCATTGCGGCGCCAACCTGTATTGAGTTCTAACCAATGCGTCACATCGAGGGAATGATCGTTTTGTCATAAGGACGTAACCGTTCATATGTTAAGGCCATAAGTAACAGCGTGTTTTACCGTATTTATTGGCCAAACCCCGGTATGATCGGCCCCGCGCTGGATGATGGGCTTAATCCTTTAGTGAGAATGGCTCCCGTTACCGGGAAGCACTATTCGACGAAGGGTCGACTTATGACATTTTGTTGCATCAACTTTTTTATCTGTCCTTGCATCTAAGCTCTTTTAACCCGGGCAGCAAGGGTGGAACGGCACACCTTCGTGCCACGCGGGCGCTCTTCGAGAAAAGCGCCTGATTGAAAACCGGACCGGCAATGCGTTGCCCGGTCACTCAGCTAAAGGTTCTGGAATTCCCATGTCCGATCGTTTCGAACTCTTCCTCACTTGCCCAAAAGGCCTTGAAGGCCTGCTCATCGAGGAAGCCGTCGGGCTTGGCCTTGAGGAAGCGCGGGAGCACACCTCGGCCGTGCGCGGCATGGCCACCATGGAAACCGCTTATCGCCTGTGCCTGTGGTCGCGCCTGGCCAACCGCGTGCTGCTGGTGCTCAAGCGTTTTCCGATGAAGGACGCCGAAGACCTGTACCACGGCGTGCTGGACATCGAGTGGCAAGACCACATGCTCAATGACGGCACCCTGGCCGTCGAATTCAGCGGTCATGGCTCGGGTATCGACAACACCCACTTTGGCGCGCTGAAGGTCAAGGACGCCATTGTCGACAAACTGCGCACCCCGCAAGGCGACCGTCCGTCCATCGACAAGCTCAACCCGGACCTGCGCATTCACCTGCGCCTGGACCGTGGCGAAGCCATTCTGTCCCTTGACCTGTCCGGCCACAGCCTGCACCAGCGCGGCTATCGCCTGCAGCAAGGTGCGGCGCCGCTCAAGGAAAACCTCGCGGCCGCCATCCTGATCCGTTCCGGCTGGCCACGTATCGCGGCCGAAGGCGGCGCGCTGGCCGACCCGATGTGCGGTGTCGGTACCTTCCTGGTCGAAGCGGCGATGATCGCCGCCGACATCGCGCCGAACCTGCGTCGCGAGCAGTGGGGGTTCACCGCCTGGCTCGGTCACGTCCCGGCGCTGTGGAAAAAACTCCACGAAGAAGCTTCCGAACGTGCTGCGGCCGGCCTGGCCAAAACACCCTTGTGGATTCGCGGCTACGAAGCCGATCCACGGCTGATTCAACCGGGTCGCAACAACGTCGAGCGAGCCGGCCTGAGCGAGTGGATCAAGATCTACCAGGGCGAAGTCGCGACTTTTGAGCCGCGTCCGGACCAGAACCAGAAAGGCCTGGTGATCTGCAACCCTCCATACGGCGAGCGTCTGGGTGACGAGGCGAGCCTGCTCTACCTCTACCAGAACCTCGGCGAGCGCCTGCGTCAGGCCTGCCTGAACTGGGAGGCGGCGGTGTTCACCGGTGCGCCGGACCTGGGCAAGCGCATGGGCATCCGCAGCCACAAGCAGTATTCGTTCTGGAACGGCGCCTTGCCGTGCAAGCTGCTGCTGATCAAGGTGCTGCCGGACCAGTTCGTCACCGGCGAGCGTCGTACCCCGGAGCAACGCCAGGTCGAGCGTGAGCAAGCTGCCTACGATCAGGCGCCGAACGAGCCGCAGGAACGCAAGTTCAACAAAAACGGCAACCCGATCAAACCGACGCCGGCACCGGCTCCGGTGATCGAGCAGCCGCGCCTGAGCGAAGGCGGGCAGATGTTCGCCAACCGCCTGCAAAAGAACCTCAAGGCCCTGGGCAAGTGGGTCAAGCGTGAAGGCATCGACTGCTACCGCGTGTATGACGCCGACATGCCGGAATACTCCATGGCCATCGACCTGTATCACGATTGGGTCCACGTCCAGGAGTACGCCGCGCCGAAATCCATCGATCCGGAAAAGGCTTCGGGCCGTATGTTCGATGCCCTGGCAGCCATCCCGCAGGCGTTGAACATCGACAAGAACCGTGTGGTGGTCAAGCGCCGCGAGCGTCAGAGCGGCACCAAACAATACGAGCGCCAGGCGGCGCAGGGCAAGTTCGTCGAAGTCAATGAAGGCGGCGTGAAGCTGCTGGTGAACCTCACCGACTACCTCGACACCGGGCTGTTCCTCGACCATCGGCCGATGCGCATGCGTATCCAGAAGGAGGCGGCCGGCAAACGCTTCCTCAATCTGTTCTGCTACACCGCAACGGCCAGTGTGCATGCGGCCAAGGGCGGCGCGCGCAGCACCACCAGTGTCGACCTGTCGAAAACCTATCTGGACTGGGCGCGGCGCAACCTGTCGTTGAACGGTTTTTCCGACAAGAACCGCCTGGAGCAGGGCGATGTGATGGCGTGGCTTGAAGCCAGTCGTGACGAGTACGACCTGATCTTCATCGACCCGCCGACGTTCTCCAACTCCAAGCGCATGGAAGGTGTGTTCGACGTGCAGCGCGACCAGGTGCAATTGATTGACCTGGCCATGGCGCGGCTGGCACCCGGCGGCGTGTTGTACTTCTCCAACAACTTCCGCAAGTTCGAACTGGAGGCCAACCTCGGCGAGCGTTATGC
>NZ_JBGCUL010000295.1:0-5068 GCF_054177685.1 Pseudomonas sp. P5_A2_2 | reverse complement strand
CCACAGGGCGATACGGCTTTCCACGGCAGCGATGGCGCTGGCGTACACGTCTTCCTGCCGTTGCGGGTCGCTATCGACCAGCCGCGACAGGAGCTTTTCCGCTGCCGGGCCGTGGTCCTCGGAGTCGACTTCAATGTGTCGCTCGAGGTAGTAACGGAAGGTCGGCGCCTGCTCGATGCCGATGCCCCAATCGTCGAGGATGCGCTGGAACATCCGCGGGATAACGCTCTCGCGGCCGTGCAGAAACGCCGCCGCCACACTGTGACCCGGCGCATGCAGTGCGGTGTGTAGCGTATGGCGAACGAAATTTGCGGCCGCCGGATCGACGTTGACGCTCTGCAAGGCCACGTCGTAGCTCACGCCTTCTTGCTGCAGGGTCACGAAGCGTTCGATGGCAACGGTGCAGGCGCCGACTTCGCGCATTGCATCCAGGTACAACTCGAAGTGGCTGTAATGACCTTGGGCCGGGCGGTCATCCGACTCCTCACCCAGCACGATCTCGTTGATCAACCGCGCTGCCTGGGGATCCTGTGGCGGCAACCAGGGCAGTTGCACGCAAGTCAGCTCCTGTTGCAGGCGCTTGGTCAGCGACATGAAGTCCCATACGGCAAACACGTGGGTTTCCATGAAGCGTCGCAGGACCGCAAGCGAATGTATTTCAGAGAAAATCGGATGTTCGCTAAGTTCGGTTTTTTTTTGAGTAAGACGTTCTTTAGTTGGTTTCATGGATGAGCCTGTAAGTGAGTTGAGGTGAGAAGTAATCAAGCACCGAAGTTCGCTTGAAGTTTTCTCCCGGCGAGCGGGTACCTCAATCGAATTGATCTTTTTCAGTGCTGTAGATGCCGAATAAACAAGGCGTCGCTGCCGCTTGTGGCTGGCAGCGAAGAAAAACTAATACACATATAAAGTGTCGATCAAGTTGTTTCGATATTATTTTAATATTTAACTTTTTGAAGGGTGATAAGTTCCAATAAAACTTTTTATATTGGTTTTATTTGGGCGTAGTTACTCCTTCCGGCCTATATAAGTCAGAATTGAATAAAGAGTGAATGCCTCACTCGAAGTAACTTTTTATCGGGCGTCGTTGAGGGTGTCTGAGGGGGTGGAAGCAGGTCGCGAGTGATGCCGATCCTTCCGTTCCCGTAATGAGGCTCCTTCCTTCGCTTCTTGGGGCGGGGGCTTACGCCATTCGCTCGGCGAGTCCCCCGTTTTATTGTGTCTTGGTTACCCAGAGTGGGCGCAAATCAAGGCGGCCGCCATTACTGAGGCATCACGCAATCGTTGCGATGGTCAGGTTTGAAGGTGGCAAGGCGTTGAGTTGCGGTATGGCGTCGCGAGGGTGGTGTGGTATGAGCGCAGGGGGTTTGTAATCAAATTATTCGCGGTGCACATTCGCAGGAATGTGCGGCAAGCGAGGCGAACCTTTCGGTGTGCCTCCCCGGACTTGCCGCTGCAGGTTACTTCGACGTGTTTTTGGTCTGTACTTCAGGGCTGTCGAGGTAGCGCGTAATGACCTCGACCCCTCGGCTCAGGTGATGTTCGAGCAGTTCCACCGAGCGTTCGACGTCCCGGTCTTCGGCGGCCCGCAACAGTGCCCGGTGGTCGTCCTGGGACAATTTGCCCAGGCCCATGGCTTCCAGGTTGAAACGCAGGAACCGCTCTTCTTCGATCAGGCCGTCTTCGACCAGTTTCAACAGCCGGCGATTGGGCGCCCGGCTGTAAAGTGCCATGTGGAACAGGCGATTGAGCCGTCCGATTTCGGTGTAGTCGCTTTGCGTTTCGAGTTCGTCGATGTAACGGGCAGCCTGTTCGAGATCTCCGTCCTGGAGCAGTGGCACCGAGAGACGCAGGGCTTCGGATTCCAGCAGGATGCGCAGCGCGTAGGTTTCCACGGCGTCGCCCTGGACCAGTGGCGCGACCACGGCGCCCTTGTGGGCAATCACGTTGAGCAACGATTGCGCTTCGAGCTGGCGCAAGGCCTCGCGTACTGGCATGCGGCTGACGCCAAACAGGTCGGCGAGGTCTTGCTGGCGCAGGGCCGCACCGCAAGGAATGCGCCCGTCGAGTATGGCCGCGCGCAGGGTTTCTTCGATCACCGAGCGTGCCAGATGTGCGGGAATTGGCCCGTTGACCTTGATACTGCTGAGAGGGTTGGGCTTTTGTGTCACTAAACGCACCCTGATTGATGGAATATTTTTGGATCCAAATGACACTAGTAACTGACTGACAGCTTGTCAAACAAGCTCACGAGTGCCTTTCCTGCAGTTTAGCGCGCGGCCAGTGATTGCACTGTGCCATTGTCTTTTTCCGGTCTAACCTTCACCATTCAAACGACTCCCTCCTGCCTATCCAGGATGCCTCGCATTGGCGGCAAGTTTAACGATCCCGCGGATTTTACGCTGGCTGTGCAGCGCATTGCTGCTGGCTGGCGTGATGCTGGGCAGCTTGAGCGCCGATTGGGATTTTTCCCTGATCAGCCGGCGGGCGCAGGCATTGTACGGACCTTTGGGAGAAGGTCAGCAGCGCATCGATGATTGGCAATACTTGCTGGCCAGCCAGAAGCAGCTCGGCGAGCTGGAACAACTCAATGTGGTCAACCGCTTCTTCAATAAACAACTGCGATACGTCGAAGACATCGACCTGTGGCACGAAGTCGATTACTGGGAAACCCCGATCGAAGCCCTCTGGAAAGGTGCCGGAGACTGTGAAGACTACGCTATTGCCAAGTACTTCAGCCTGCGTCACCTCGGTGTAGCCAGTGAAAAGCTGCGTATTACCTATGTCAAGGCACTGACCCAGAATCGCGCGCACATGGTGTTGACCTACTACTCGAGTCCGGAAGCCGAGCCCCTGGTGCTCGACAGCCTGATTGATGCAATCAAGCCGGCCAGCCAGCGAAAGGATTTGCTGCCGGTCTACTCTTTCAATGCGGAAGGGTTGTGGCTGCCGGGCGCCAAGGGCAATAAAAAGGTCGGCGATACCAAACGCCTTTCGCGTTGGCAGGATGTGCTGAAAAAAATGCAGGCCGAAGGATTCCCGGTCGAGACGACTAACTAGGAGCACACGCTCAGATGTCTTTGTTCAAACAGCTGTTGATTGCTATCTGTCTGTTCCTGGTGGTCGCCTTCACCGGCAGTTTCATGGTCAGTCTGGAGAGCTCGCGGACTCAGTACGTCAACCAGTTGCGCTCTCATGCCCAGGACGCCGCGACGGCGCTGGCACTTTCCCTGACACCGAATATCGACGACCCGGCGATGGTCGAGTTGCTGGTCAGCTCGATTTTCGACAGTGGTTACTACGCGAGCATCCGCGTGGTCGATCTTAAGACCGACCAGACCCTGGTTGAGCGCACGGGTATCCCGGCGGTGAACAATGTTCCGGACTGGTTCGTCAAACTGATCGGCCTGGAACCCGCCGGTGGTGATGCGATCGTCAGCCGCGGCTGGGAGCAGGCTGCCCGGGTCGAGGTGGTCAGCCACCCGATGTTCGCGCTGGCCAAGTTGTGGCAAAGCGCTTTGGGCAGCCTGGGCTGGTTGCTGTTATGTGGCGCGGTCAGTGCGGTACTCGGCGCGCTGTTGCTGCGTCAGCAATTGAGGCCGCTGGATTACATGGTCCAACAATCCTACGCCATCGCCCGGCGGGAATTCCTCAGCCTGCCGGAACTGCCGCGCACCCCCGAACTTCGCCGGGTCGTGCAGGCCATGAACCAGATGGTCGAGAAGCTCAAGGCGCTGTTCCAGGAGCAGGCCGAGCGCAGTGAAAAACTACGGGTCGAGTCCTATCAGGACTCATTGACCGGGTTGGCCAACCGACGTTATTTCGAGATGCAACTGTATGCGCGGGTGAGCAACCCGGAGCAGGCCAGTTCGGGTTACCTGCTGCTGTTGCGGGTCAAGGATCTGGCCGGTCTCAACCAGCGCCTCGGCGGCCAGCGCACCGATGAAGTGCTCAAGGCCGTCGGTGAGCAACTGTCTCGCGAGTGCGCCAAATATCCGGAAACCCAGAACCTGGTGACCCGTATCCGCGGTGGCGAATTTGCCGTGCTGGCGCCGGGACTGGTGCGTGAAGAGGCGCTGCAACTGGCACAGAACCTCGACAGTGCCTTGGCCAGTTTGCACGCTACCGGCRCCACCGATGTGGCTGCTGTGGCGTCTATCGGCCTGGCGCCCTTTGCTTACGGCGACTCGCCGCAAGCCGTGCTCAGCCTCGGCGATCAGGCGCTGGCGCAGGCCGAAGGCCAGGGCGAGCAGAACTGGGCCTGTATCGAGCACAGCCTCTCGGCCAGTGTCGGCGACGATCACCACGCCTGGCATCTGATGCTCGACCAGGCGCTGACACAGCGACGTTTCGAGCTGTATTTCCAACCGGTAGTCGCCGCCCAGGACACGCAACTGGTGCTGCACTACAAAGTACTGTCGCGACTGCTCGACGAACACGGCCAGACCATCCCCGCCGGGCGTTTTCTGCCTTGGCTGGAGCGCTTCGGCTGGACTGCGCGTCTGGATCGGCTGATGCTCGAGCGGGTGCTGGAACAAATGAGCGGGCATGAGGAGTCGCTGGCGCTGAATCTGTCGTCGGCGACCCTGGGCGACCCGCRGGCGCAAAACAAAATCTTCGAAATACTGCGTGCACACTCCAACCTGGGCCCGCGCCTGACCCTGGAGATCGGCGAAGAGCAACTGCCTGACCAGGCGGTGCTGGAACAGTTGACCCGGCGCCTGCGCGAACTCGGCTTCTCCCTGAGCCTGCAACGCTTTGGCGGACGCTTCAGCATGATCGGCAACCTGGCACGGCTGGGGCTGGCGTACCTGAAGATCGATGGCAGCTACATCCGGTCGATTGATCTGGAGAGTGACAAGCGCCTGTTCATTGAGGCGATCCAGCGAGCGGCGCACAGCATTGATTTGCCGCTGATTGCCGAGCGGGTCGAGACGCAAGGCGAGTTGTCGGTGATTCGCGAGATGGGGCTGTACGGTGTGCAGGGCCAGTTGTTCGGCGAGCCCAAGCCCTGGAACTAACTCTTTAGTGCCGGGTTGTCAGTGATGCCGTCATCGCGGGATTACCCGCG
>NZ_JBGCUL010000294.1:0-5087 GCF_054177685.1 Pseudomonas sp. P5_A2_2 | reverse complement strand
CCATCAGGGCAACGTTGCCACGTGAAAGCCTCGGGCGTCATTCCGATTCCGGGGAGATCACGCCATGCTGAATACCAGGGACACTCCACTCTCCAGTTCGACCGGCAAAGCCGGGCTCAGGTTGCTGATCAGCAGCCGTGATGCCACGTCGTTGCGCGACCTGCAGAGCGTCTGCCAACGCATGCCCAGCCTGGAGGTGAGCACTCGCCTGGTCAGCAATGGGCATGTCGACCCGCTCTACGGCCTGGACCGGATGCCCGATCTGCTGCTGTTGCGCGTCAGCCACCTGTGGCGTGAAGAGCTGGCGGCACTGTTGCAGCGCCCGGCCCATGAGCGTCCGCCGATGTTGGTGTGCGGGCTGCTGAGCGAACAGGAAGGCATGCGCCTGGCGATGCAGGCCGGTGCCCGTGATGTGCTGCCGGAGCCTGTTGCCGAGACGGAACTGGTCGGCGCCTTGAATCGGCTGGTCATGGAGGTTCGGACCGGTAGTGGGACAGTAGGGAAATTGATCGCCGTGATGAACGCCAAGGGCGGTTCGGGTGGAACCTTGCTGGCCTGCAACCTGGCTCAGCAGCTCAGCATGAAGGGTGGCAGTACCCTGTTGCTGGACATGGACCTGCAATTTGGCAGCGTGACGCATTACTTGGATGTGGCGCTGGTTCACAGCCATCTGGAGGTGTTGCATCAGATCGACGGCATGGACAGCGTCGCGCTACGGGGTTTTTGCAGCCACTTCAGCCCGACCTTGCATGTGCTGGGTGGCCGGGCCGGTGAGCTGTGTCTGCCGCAGGATGCCCAACCCGAGCAACTTGACACCCTGTTGCAGTTGGCCCGCGCCAGCTATGACTGGGTAGTGATCGATCTGCCACGGCAAATCGACCACCTCACCGGCTCCGTGCTGGAACAGGTGGATCGGGTGTACGTGGTGGTGCAGCAGAGCGTCAGCCATCTGCGCGATGCCAGCTCCCTGGTGCGGATGCTTCGCGAAGACCTGGGTGTGCGTGGGGATCAACTGCAGATAGTGGTCAACCGCTATGACAAGTCGGCGGCGGTCAGCCTCAAAGATATCGGCGAAGCGCTGCGCTGCACGAACCTGGCGAAATTACCCAACGACTTCAACGTGGTCAGCCAGAGTCAGAACACTGGCGTGCCGTTGGGTCTGCATGCGCCGAAGGCGGCGATCACCGCTGCCCTGCGCAACGTGGCCGATGACCTGGTCGGCAACCAGGTGGTTGGAAAAAAAGGTGTGCTCAAACGCGCCTTCAACCGTTTTTTCGGGGGGTGACCCATGATCAGTGACTTTCGTAACCGCTTGCGCAAACAATCCGCTAAATCCGCCCCGTCGCAGGCTAACCAGCCAGGTGACGACCAGCTGGATCCGGCAGAGGAAGTGATGGCGTGGGAGCGTGCAACGCCGGACGTTCTTTATGAAACCAAAAGTCAGGTCACCCCGGTGGAGGCCGAGTGGCGAGAAAGGATCTACCAGCAGTTGCTCAAGGTCATGGACCTGTCCTTGCTGGACTCCCTTGAACAGGCTGAGGCCACACGGCAGATTCGCGATATTTGCCAACGCCTGCTCGATGAACATTCGGCACCGGTGAGTACGTCCAGCCGCCAGTTGATCATCAAGCAGATCACCGACGAGGTGCTCGGCCTTGGTCCCCTGGAACCGTTGCTGGCCGATCACAGCGTGTCCGACATTCTGGTCAACGGTCATGCCTCGGTCTATGTCGAGCGCTTTGGCAAACTGCAACGCACCGATGTGCGCTTTCGCGATGATCAGCATTTACTGAACATCATCGACCGCATCGTCTCCAGTCTCGGGCGGCGTATCGACGAGTCCTCACCGTTGGTGGATGCCCGGCTCAAGGACGGTTCGCGGGTCAACGCGATTATCCCGCCGCTGGCCATCGACGGTCCGAGCATGTCGATCCGGCGCTTTGCGGTGGACCTGCTCAATACCGACAGCCTGATCCAGGTGGGGACGTTGACCCCGGCCATTGCCCTGCTGCTCAAGGCGATTGTCCGTGGGCGCTTGAACGTGCTGATTTCCGGCGGTACCGGCAGTGGCAAGACTACCATGCTCAATGTGCTGTCCAGTTTCATTCCGCACAACGAGCGGATTGTCACCATCGAAGACTCGGCCGAACTGCAACTGCAGCAGCCTCACGTGGTGCGCCTGGAAACCCGGCCTTCGAATATCGAAGGGCGCGGCGAGGTGAGCCAGCGGGAGTTGGTGCGCAACAGCCTGCGGATGCGTCCGGACCGCATTGTGATTGGCGAAGTGCGCGGCGTCGAGGCGCTGGACATGCTGACGGCGATGAACACCGGCCACGACGGCTCGCTCACCACGATCCACGCCAACACCGCGCGCGATGCGTTGGGGCGGGTCGAGAACATGGTGTCGATGACCGGGGCTACTTTCCCGATCAAGGCCATGCGTCAGCAGATCGCTTCGGCCATTGATGTGGTGATCCAGCTGGAACGCCAGGAGGACGGCAAGCGCAGACTGGTCAGTGTGCAGGAAATCAATGGCATGGAAGGCGAGATCATCACCATGACCGAAATCTTCTCCTTTGCGCGCCATGGCATGGGCGAAAACGGCGAAGTGCTGGGTGATTATCGGCCCAGCGGCATGATCCCCGCCTTCCGCGATGTGCTGGCCAAGCGCGGCATCGAGTTGCCGCTGACGATGTTCAGGCCTGAATGGATGGAGGCACGGCAGCCATGAACCAGGTTCCCGGTRAATTCATTCTGATGTTCCTCGGCATGGTGTTTATCGCCGTCTTCCTCCTGTCCCAGGGGGTGGCGGTGCCGGTATTCGGCGAGGCCGGCAAGATGCGCAAGCGCATCCGCGGCCGCCTGCACGTAATGGAAAAAGCCAATAATTTGCCCAACATGCAAACGGTATTGAGGCAGAAGTACCTGACGCGCTTGTCGCCACTGGAGGCCACGCTCGAGCAGTTGCCCTTTATGGCGAACCTGACACAGCTGATCGAGCAATCCGGTCATGAATATCGTGCTTATCGGGTGCTGTTGCTCGGGCTGTTCCTGGGCGCCTGTGCAGGCATCTCGATCTGGATGATCTCGTCAGTCTGGTGGATGGCGCTGCTGGCCGGCTTCGCAGTGTTCTGGGTACCACTGCTGAAAATTTCTCGCGACCGTGGCAAGCGTTTCGCTGCGTTCGAGGAAGGCCTGCCGGATGCGCTGGATGCCATGTGCCGCGCTCTGCGCGCCGGGCACCCATTCAACGAAACCCTGCGCCTGGTGGCCGAGGAGCACAAGGGGCCGGTCGCTCATGAGTTCGGCCTGACCTTCGCCGATATCAACTATGGCAACGATGTGCGCCGGGCCATGCTCGGCCTGCTGGAGAGGATGCCGAGCATGACGGTGATGATGCTGGTGACTTCGATTCTGATCCATCGTGAGACCGGCGGTAATCTGACCGAGGTGCTGGAGCGTTTGAGTCGGCTGATTCGCGGGCGCTTCCGCTTTCAGCGCAAAGTCAAAACCCTGTCGGCGGAAGGGCGCATGTCGGCCTGGGTGCTGGTGGCCATTCCCTTCGTGCTGGCGATCGCGATCATAGTCACCAGCCCCAGTTACTTGCCTGTGCTGATCAATGATCCCACCGGCCACAAGCTGATCATCGGGGCGTTCTGCGCCATGTTGATCGGAATTTTCTGGATACGCAGAATCATCCGGATTCAGGTTTAAGCGGTGTTCGCCACCGGGAGGTACAGGTCATGGACTTTTTGCTCGGGTTGTTCAGTCGGGCCACGGGGAACGAGGAGCTGGCTCGCCTGTTGTTCCTTGGTGCGATCGGTTTGAGTACGGGGCTTGTGGTCGTCGCCGTGAGTTTGCTGATGATGGGGCTTCAGGATCCCGTGCAGCGTCGCCTGGCGCTGATCAAGCGTGGTCATTTAGGCAACACGACCGGGCAGGACGCCCCGGGTAATCTGCAACTGTTGCTGGAACGGGTCGGCCAGCGCTTTGGCTCAGCCGAATCGGCACAGACTTCCGTGACCCAGACCCTGTTGATGCATGCGGGATACCGTTCCTCGTCGGCGGTGCAAATATACTGGGCGGCACGCTTGATGTTGCCGCTGTTATTGATGGGTATTGCGCTGCTGCTGTTGCCGATGATTCCCAAGGTATCCCTGATACTGGGGCTGCTGCTGGTGGTCTTGGTGGCCGGTATCGGATGGTTGGTGCCAGCGCTGTATGTCGCCAAGCGTAAGCAGATGCGACAAGGCCGGCTGCGTGCCGCGTTTCCGGATGCGCTGGATCTGATGGTGGTGTGCGTGGAGTCGGGCCTGGCCTTGCCCACGACCATCGAGCGGGTGGCCGAGGAGATGTCGGTCAGTCAAGTCGATCTGGCTGAAGAGCTGGCCCTGGTCAATGCGCAAATCCGCGCGGGCCTTTCCAGTACCGAGGCGCTCAAGCAACTGGCTGTACGCACTGGCCTGGATGACGTACAAGGGCTGGTCAGCCTGTTGGCACAGAGTATTCGTTTTGGTACCAGCGTGGCCGACACCTTGCGCATCTATGCCGATGAGTTCCGCGACCGGCGTACGCAAGCCGCCGAAGAGATGGGGGCGAAAGTCGGCACCAAGTTGATATTTCCGCTGATTTTCTGTCTATGGCCGAGCTTCTTTCTGGTCGCTATCGGCCCAGCCTTGATCGGGGTACTCAGAGTATTCGGTAAGTGAGCAGGAGTGGCTTGCTGTCGAACAGGCAGGCTGTACTGCATAAGAATGGGGTGGAGCAGGCAAACGGAGTGCATTCACTCCAATCGCCTGCTCCACCTTGTAGAACCTGGACTGTTTTTTCCTGCATTCGTGATTGAGCCTGGCTTTTTAGCCAGGCCACTCTGGACTACGCCAGAGGCTGATCACCCATCGACATGCCTCAGTTGCCGATGGTCATTTGTCCCGCTGCATCCTGGTCAAAATATTGCGGAATCGGGTAGTTGAAGCTATTCAGCCAGCGCTGCATGGCCAGGTCACGTTCGGTGGCCGAAGCGGTTTGCAGTTTAGTGGAGGCAACCACACCGCGAATCTGCAGTTGCAACCATTGTTCCATTGTTC
>NZ_JBGCUL010000293.1:0-5092 GCF_054177685.1 Pseudomonas sp. P5_A2_2 | reverse complement strand
CCGTAGAGGGTCAGGCCCATGACGAACAGCAGCGCCACCACCAGCAGCACGCTACCGGTATGCAGGGCGCCCATGAAAAACGCCAGGGAGACCGTCAGCGCCAACAGGCTGATCACGCAGGCCGGCATGCGCCGGGCACCGAACAGTTTGTCCGAGGCCAGGCCAATCAGGATCGGCCCGAGCAATCCGGCCAGTTCAAATGCGGTCGGAATGATCGCCGCGCCGACCTTGCCCACCGACGGCATCTGCTCGAAGACGATCACCGGTCCCCACAACAGAATCGCGTAGCGCGCCGGTTTGAGCATGAAGTACGCCAACCCCAACACCAGCACCGTACGATTGCGCAGGATTTCCTTCAAAGGCTCCCACATGCTGATTTTGCTTTGCGCGTCAGCCTGTTCGGCGGTCAGCTCGGGTTCCGGCTCCACCGCCG
This sequence comes from Pseudomonas sp. P5_A2_2, assembly GCF_054177685.1. Lineage (NCBI taxonomy): Bacteria > Pseudomonadati > Pseudomonadota > Gammaproteobacteria > Pseudomonadales > Pseudomonadaceae > Pseudomonas > Pseudomonas sp. P5_A2_2. The sequence continues at coordinate 4,659 of NZ_JBGCUL010000293.1, read as the reverse complement.
GCAAGCCGACGTCCTCCGGTTTATTACGTTGAAAAATAAAAAACAGCACGGCGACCAGCCCAACCACCGCCGCACTGGAAACAAACGCCGCATGCCAGGTGCCGATGAGCGTATACGCCCACCAACCGGCAAACGGCGACGCCACGAGACCGCCAAAGGCGTAGCAGGAACTCCACAGGCCCAGTACCCGCCCGCGTTGCTCCGAGGGAAAGAAGCTGCCGAGATTCTTGCACAGCCCCGACCAACCGGTGGACTGCGCCAGCCCTTGGATCAGCATGCAGGTAGCGAAAATCGGTAAGGTTGCAAAGTTGCCCATCACCAGCGCCGCACAGGCGGAAATCAGCAATCCGCCCAGCACCACCACCCGCGGGCCAAAACGGTCTGCGAGGATGCCCCAGGTGAACTGACCGACGGCGTAGGCCGTCAGGTAGATGGCGTCGAGGTTGGCCATGGCCATTTTGTCGAGCATGAAGGTCGGGTCTTCGGCGATGCCGAGCTTGGCCACCGAGAAGGCTTTGCGGGTGAAGTAGAACGCGGCGTAGGCGAGCCAGGTGATCGCGAAGATCTGCACGCGCCAACGCTTGATGGTGCCGATGTGCTTGTTCATTGTGGTTCTGACCTCAGGGTGTGAGTGTGCCGGCAGAATTGGAAGAAAACGCCTGTGTTTTTATTGTTGAGCACTGCGATATCGCCCTGTCCCTACGGCAGATACCGGTCAGATGAGTCCTGTTTTTTGCACGCCCAGGCTCATGGCACCCGCTGCTGTTCGACTGACCAGCCGGCGGGGCTGAGGTGGATAAAAACAATTACTGATTAATAAGTGAAATCGATTTATCGTATTTCCAAAATAAGCTCAGCTTGTTACTGGAGATTTCCATGTCGGTTTCCCACGCCCAGCTCAAAGCGTTCCATGCCGTGGCGGTCCATGGAAGCTTTACCAAGGCCGCCGAACGCCTGTTTCTGACGCAACCGGCGATTTCCGACCAGGTGCGCAAACTCGAAGAGCGTTACGGCGTCTTGCTGTTTCACCGCAACAAGCGTTCCGTGCGCCTGACCGATCTGGGCGAGCGCCTGCTCGGCGTGACGCAGAAATTGTTTGTCATCGAAGCCGAGGCCCAGGAACTGTTGCAGGACTCCCAGGCCTTGCAGACCGGCAGCCTGATTCTGGCGGTGGATGCGCCGGTGCATGTGCTGCCGCAGATCGCCCGGTTCTGTGAGCGCTACCCGGGGATCAGCGTAAAGATCGAAACCGGCAACACCGATGAATCGCTGTTCCGGCTGTTCAACTATCAGGCCGACCTGGCGTTGCTTGGCCGCGAGGTGAGCGACGAACGACTGATCTCGTTGCCGCTGCGCAATGACCCGATGGTGGCCTTCGTCTCGCGCAATCATCCGTGGGCCGACCGCGAATCCATCACCCTCGCGGATCTCGATGACACGCCCCTGGTGCTGCGGGAAATCGGTTCGGTGACCCGGCAGACCCTGGAAGAGGAAATGCAACGCGCCGGGTTCCGCATTCGCCCGGCGATTCAGGTCGAAGGTCGGGAGGCGGCGCGGGAAGCGGTGGTGGTCGGGATCGGAGTGGGCGTGGTGTCGGCTGCCGAGTTTGGCGCCGACTCCAGGGTTTGTGCACTGCCGATTACCGATTGCGAACGACGGCTGACTGAAACGCTGGTTTGCCTGCGCGAGCAGAGTTCGCGGCGGGTGGTGGCGACTTTTCTGGAGATGGTGCGTGAGAGTCTTGTGTAGGCAGGTCCGACGCCATCGCGGGCAAGCCACACTCCCACAGGTATTGGGTCGTACACAAAATCGGCGAACCTGCATGAAACCCTGTGGGAGCGGGCTTGCCCGCGATTGCAGGCGACCCGGTCTACCTGACGGGGGCCAACCCGAAAAATGCCTGAATCAACCGCAAATCCCGTCGCCGCTCCATGCACCCGATCATGTGCCGATTCACCAACCCCTCGCCAATGATCGGCACCGCCGCCACCCGTGGATCGTGGCTGACCTCCACCGACGACACCACCCCTACCCCCAGTTCGGCGGCCACCGCCTCGGTCACCGCTTCGCGGCTGTCCAGCTCCAGCAACACCCGCGGATTGACCCTGGCCTGGGCGCAAGCCTCATCGAAGGTGCGCCGGGTAATCGAATCCGGTTCGCGCAGCACCATGATCACCTGATCCAGCTCCTTGAGCTGCACGCCTTTGGTCTTCTGCGCCCAAGGATGCCCGGCGGGCACCAGCGCGCAAATCCGTGATTCGTTCAGCGCCTGCAGATGCAAGCCCTTGCGCGGCTCGACTTCGGTCAACACCGCCACGTCGGCATGTTCGGACAACAACGCCGCCAGGGTTTCCTGGGCGTTGCCCAGGCGCAGGTTCACCGTGATCCCCGGATAGCGCGCCCGCAGACTGGCAAGCATCGGCATGACCATGTGTGGGCCGTCCGCCGCCACCTCCAGACGCCCGGTCAGCAGTTGCCGGTTGGCTTCGAGCATCACCTGCGCCTCTTCGACCAGGCCGAACATCGCCCGGGTGATGGCCGCCAGTTTGGTGCCCTCCTCCGTCAGTTCCACGCGGCGGGCGGTACGGCGCAGCAAGGTGATCTGGTAGTGCTCCTCCAGGGCCTTGATGTGCCCGGTAACCGCCGGCTGGCTGATGAACAGCCGCGCCGCCGCCCGGGTAAAGCTGCCTTCCCGCGCCACAGCATCGAATGCGCGCAGCTGAAACAGGTTCATGAATAACCCTCACTGATGGCTGGCATAACAACAAACAATTTGATTGATAACACGGCAAATTGCAATTTAAGCGCCGTAGCTTCATCCCATCGATTGCGAGGACACGAGAATGAGTACTGCCGAACCCATCCTGCTCACCCCCGGCCCGTTGACCACATCGGCCCGCACCCGTCAGGCGATGATGGTCGACTGGGGTTCATGGGATGACCGTTTCAATCTATTGACCGCCAGCCTCTGCGAGCAACTGCTGGCAATCATCAACGGCGCCGCCACTCACCACTGCGTGCCCCTGCAAGGCAGCGGCACCTTCGCGGTCGAGGCAGCGATCGGCACGCTGGTGCCTCGCGATGGCAAGATTCTGGTACTGATCAACGGCGCCTACGGCAAACGCCTGGCAAAAATCTGTGAAGTGCTCGGCCGCTCCTTCAGCACCTTCGAAACCGCCGAAGACGAGCCGACCACCGCCGCCGACGTCGATCGCCTGCTGCGCGCCGACACCGGCATCACCCACGTCGCCCTGATTCACTGCGAAACCAGCACCGGCATCCTCAACCCGCTGCCGCAGATCGCCCAGGTCGTCGCAGAACACGGCAAGCGCCTGATCATCGACGCCATGAGTTCCTTCGGTGCCCTGCCGGTGGATGCGCAGCAAGTGCCGTTCGACGCACTGATCGCTGCCTCGGGCAAATGCCTGGAAGGTGTTCCGGGCATGGGGTTTGTCTTCGCTCGCAAAGAATCCCTGGCCAACGCCACCGGTAACTCGCATTCGCTGGCCATGGACCTGCAGGACCAACACGCCTACATGGCCAAGACCGGCCAGTGGCGCTTCACCCCGCCGACCCATGTGGTCGCGGCGCTGCACGAAGCCCTGCTGCAATACAACGAAGAAGGTGGCCTGCCGGCCCGACACGAACGCTATGCCGCCAACTGCCAGGCATTGATGGAAGAGATGGGCAAACTGGGGCTGCGCAGTTTCCTGCCGGCGGCTATTCAGGCGCCGATCATCGCCACCTTTCATGCCCCGAAAGATCCTCGCTACCAGTTCAAGGAGTTCTATGAGCGGGTCAAGGCCAAGGGCTACATCCTCTACCCCGGCAAACTGACCCAGGTCGAAACCTTCCGCGTCGGCTGCATTGGCCATGTCCAGCCAGCCGAAATGCGCGAAGCCGTGGCGGCGATTGCTGAAGTTTTGCGCGAGATGGAAGTGTTAGAGATCTAGGCCACACCGTATACCCCTGTGGGAGCGAGCTTGCTCCGGGCGGCGTTCCGACGATAGCGGTCTGACATTCACCATTGATGTCGACTGACCAGGCCTCATCGCGAGCAAGCTCGCTCCCACAGAAAAGCTGAATTTCCGAATAGCTCGTTCTCACAGGAATCCAAACGCCATGAACTACACCAACCCAACCAAACTCCAAGCCGCCATCCTCGACTGGGCCGGCACCGTGGTCGACTTCGGCTCCTTCGCCCCGACGCAGATTTTCGTCGAGGCGTTCGCCGAGTTCGATGTCCAGGTGTCCATCGAAGAAGCCCGTGGCCCGATGGGCATGGGCAAGTGGGACCACATCCGCACCCTGTGCGATCTACCGGAAGTTGCCGAGCGTTATCGCAAAGTGTTCGGCCGCACGCCGACTGACGATGACGTCACTGCGATTTACCAACGCTTCATGCCGCTGCAGATCGAAAAAATCGCCGAACACTCGGCGCTGATTCCGGGGGCGCTGGAGACCATCGCCAACCTGCGCCAGCAAGGGATCAGGATCGGTTCCTGCTCCGGTTACCCGAAACTGGTCATGGACAAAGTGGTTGAACTGGCCGCCACCAACGGCTACGTCGCCGATCACGTGGTCGCCACCGACGAAGTCCCGAACGGCCGCCCATGGCCCGCCCAGGCACTGGCCAACGTCATCGCCCTGGGCATTGAC
>NZ_JBGCUL010000292.1:0-5099 GCF_054177685.1 Pseudomonas sp. P5_A2_2 | reverse complement strand
ACGCTGACCACGTCCACCACGCCGACGATGGTGCCCATGGCCACCATCAACCCCATGGCCACAATCAACAGCATCAGCAACTGAATGTCGCGAGAGCGGATGATCGAGCCCTGGTGATGTGGCGGCTCCGTGCTGCGCTGCAACACGAACGCGGTGACGCCGATGGCCAGTGCCAGCAAGGCCGCCAGCGGCCCGGCCTCGGGGAATGCCACCACGCACAACCCCACCGACAGTGGTGGCCCGACGATGAAGCAGACTTCGTCCAGCACCGACTCCAGGGCGTAGGCGGTCTGCAACTCGGGGCGGCCGCGATACACCTCGGTCCAGCGCGCCCGCACCATCGCCGACATGCTCGGCATGCAACCGGCCAGCGCGGCGAAGACAAACAGCGTCCAGTGCGGCGCCTGCAACCGCGTGCACAGCAACAGCAGCAACAGTGCCCCACCGCCTAGCAACGCCGCCACCGGCAGAATCCRCCCCTGGCCATAGCGATCCACCAGCCGCGAGACCTGCGGCGCGCAAAACGCCGTGGCCAGGGCGAAGGTCGCCGCCACCGCGCCGGCCATTGCGTAGCCACCCTGCAACTGTGAAAGCATGGTGATCAGGCCGATGCCGGTCATGGAAATCGGCATGCGCGCGATCATCCCGGCCAGCACGAATGCGCCGCTGCCGGGGGCTTTGAATAGTTCGCGGTAGGGGTTTGCCATGGGACGGGTCTCATCAGGGGACTGCACGTTGCCATAACGGCTGATTGTGGGGGAAGCGTGGAATTGTTGGTCGAATGTGAAGGCCCCTTCGCGGGCAAGCCCACTCCTACATTGGACGGTGTACACCCATCAACTGTAGGAGCGGGCTTGCCCGCGAAGAGGCCCTCACAGACAACTCACACCCCCCGCCAAATGAACTCTCGCTGCCCCGACCAGTCAGCTGAATAGGCCCCTGGTTCCCGGAGTTTCGCGACAATGGCTGATCACCCCGAACGCCAAAGCCCCATCGACGCCCACGGCATCATCGGCGACATGCGTAGCGCGGCGCTGGTCAATGACAAGGGCAGCGTGGACTTTTTCTGCTGGCCGGAATTCGACAGTCCGTCGATCTTCTGCTCGCTGCTGGACACCCCCGAGGCGGGAATTTTCCAGTTGTCGCCGGACTTGCCCGATGCCCGCCGCGAACAGATTTACCTCCCTGACACCAATGTGCTGCTGAGCCGCTGGCTCAGTGATCGGGCCGTGGTCGAAGTCACCGATCTGCTGCCCGTCGGCGACACCGAAGATGACCTGCCGCTGCTGATGCGGCGGATCCGCGTGGTCAGCGGCAGCGCCACTTTCCACATGCGTTGTGCTGTGCGCCATGACTACGCCCGTGCCACGACCCACGCACGCGTGGACAAGCGGGACGTGCTCTTCGAGGCCGCCAGTCAACCGGCGTTGCGGCTATCTTCGGATCAGGCCTTACGCATCGACGCCAATGTGGCAGTCGCCGAATTCACCCTCGAACAAGACCAGACAGGCCAGTTCCTGCTCGGCGCCGTCAACGATCCGCGCTTCAAGGAAGGCGCTGCCGAACTGTGCCTGCAACGCACCCTCAAGTTCTGGCGTGACTGGATCGGCCAGTCCAACTACCGCGGCCGATGGCGCGAAATGGTCAACCGCTCGGCTCTGGCAATGAAGCTGCTGACCTCACGCAAACACGGCGCGATTCTCGCCGCCGCGACGTTCGGCCTGCCGGAAAGCCCTGGTGGCGCACGTAACTGGGACTATCGCTTCACCTGGATCCGCGACGCCTCGTTCACTGTCTATGCATTCATGCGCCTGGGCTTCGTCGAAGAAGCCAACGCCTACATGCGCTGGTTGCGCGGGCGGGTCAGTGACTGTCAGGGCAAGCCGATGAAGCTCAACATTCTCTACGCCATCGACGGTCGTCAGGAGTTGCCGGAGGTCGAGCTGCCGCACCTGTCCGGCCATGCTGGCGCACAACCGGTGCGCATCGGCAATCAGGCCTGTGAACAGGTCCAGCTCGATATCTTTGGCGAGCTGATGGACGCGATTTACCTGGTCAACAAATACGGCGAAGCCATTTCCCATGAAGGCTGGAAACACACGATGGAAGTGGTGGATCAGGTCTGTGCAACCTGGGAGCAAAAGGACGTCGGAATCTGGGAAATGCGCGGCGGGCAATACCATTTCCTGCATTCACGGCTGATGTGCTGGGTCGCCCTGGACCGCGCCATCCGCCTCGCCTCGAAACGTTCGCTGCCGGCACCGTTCGCACGTTGGGACCAAACCCGTCAGGCGATCTACGCCGACATCTGGGAGAACTTCTGGAATGAAGAGCGCGGGCATTTCGTCCAGCACATCGGCGGCACCGGCCTGGATGGCTCGATGCTGCTGATGCCGCTGGTGCGTTTCGTCAGCGCCCGCGACCCGCGCTGGCTGGCGACCCTGCAAGCCATCGAAAAGAGCCTGGTACGCGACGGCATGATCTACCGCTACCGCAACGACGACAGTCAGATCGACGGCCTGCCCGGCAGCGAAGGCGCCTTCGCCGCCTGCTCGTTCTGGTACGTCGAATGCCTGGCCCGCGCCGGCCAATTGAACAAGGCCCATCTGGAGTTCGAACAGTTGCTCAGGTACGCCAACCCGCTGGGGCTGTATGCCGAAGAGTTCGACAGCCATGGGCGGCATATGGGCAACACACCGCAGGCATTGACGCATCTGGCGTTGATCAGTGCGGCGTGTTTTCTGGACCGGAGGTTGAGTGGGGAGAAAACCGTCTGGCAGCCATGAGTACAAGCTTCCAACACCACAGGTTTCGCAAACCTGGCCCTACACTTTTTAAACATCGGCCATCAGCAAACACCCCGAAATTACCCTGTTGCCAGCCGCTACATCCCCACCTAACATCTTTGCTCAACGGGTACAGCGGAGCTGTCCAGACCCCCCCGAATTCAAGGAACCAGAATGACCCAACGCATCCAACGCAGCATCGACTCCCCGCTGCGAACCGGTTTGAACCGCGAAGAACTCTGGGAGGCCGGTGACAAGGGCCTGATCAAATGCTGGGAAGTCGGCCGCCAGCGCGCCGCCCGTTTCCCCGACCTCGCCCGTCAGTGCCTCGCCGGCGAGTTGCCGGTACTGGGCTGGAAAGGTGGCGTCAGCCGCAGTCTTAAGAAACTCGAAAAATATGGCTCCCTCAAATACCTCGCACAGTGGCAAGGGTTGCGTGGGGAAGATCTGGATGTTGATTTGAGCGAAGAACGGGCGCTGACCTGCTCGCGAACCGGGATGGTGGTGACGTTTACGCCGGATCGGGCGAAGTATTTCAATCAGCTGGCGGAAGTTGAAGCCTGACGTGAACCGGACACCGGATCTGCCGCAACACTGACCGAAAACCGCTCCCGATAAGCCTGCGGTGTCACGCCCATGGCCCGCAGGAAACTGCGGCGCAGGGTTTCTTCGCTGCCGAAGCCGCATTGCACCGCCAGCCGTTTGATCGGCACGCCAGTGTCGCTGAGCAGACGCCGTGCGGTTTCGACGCGGATCAGTTCGATGGCCCGGGCCGGGGTCTGGCCGGTGTCGGCGCGGTAGTGGCGCACGAAGCTGCGTTCGCTCATGCCGGCCTGCAAGGCCAGGGTCGGGATGCCCAGGTCGTGGGTCAGGTTTTCGCTGATCCAGGCGTGAAGTTCGTCGAAACGGTTGCCTTCCTGTTGCAGGGACAGGGTTACGCTGAACTGCGACTGGCCACCCGGACGCTTGAGAAACACCACCAGTTGCCGGGCGACCTCCAGGGCCATGTTGCGCCCCAGGTCCTGTTCGACCATGGCCAATGCCAGGTCGATACCGGCAGTCACTCCGGCCGAGGTCCAGACCGGACCGTCGTTGATGAAGATCGGATTGGGCTCGACCTGCAAGCGCGGGTGCTGCTGCGCCAGCTGCTCGCAACGGGTCCAGTGGGTGACCACGCGCCGGCCATCGAGCCAGCCGCTGGCCGCCAGCAGAAACGCACCGGTGCACACCGAAGAAACCCGCCGGCAGCCATGGGCATGTTCGCGCACCCAGGCGACCAACGGCGCATCTTGCGCCGCTGCGTAAACACCCCAGCCACCGGCGATGATCAGGGTATCGCTGCCGCCATCCGGCAACGGTTCGGCCAACAGCGCCAACCCCGCCGACGACATCACCGCCCCGCCGCCGCTGGCAATCACCGTCGGTGCGTAGGGTCGCGGCAGGCCTTGCTGACGGGCTATGTCGTTGGCCGAAGCGAATACCTGCAGCGGCCCGGTGACGTCGAGCAATTGCACGTTGGCGAAAGCGAGTACACGGATGGTTTTCGACATTTGGCGTAATTCGTGGGGATATTGGCGTATACGCCAAAGCCTACGAGCCTACAGTCAAACCGTCCACCCACTTCACGAGAAAAACACCATGACGTTGCAGATCGGCTTTCTGTTGTTTCCACAGCTTCAGCAACTGGACCTGACCGGCCCTTATGACGTGCTGGCCTCGCTGCCGGATGTGAAAGTGCATCTGATCTGGAAAGACCTGATGCCGGTCACCGCCAGCACCGGCCTGCTGTTGAAACCGACCACCACCTTCGACGATTGCCCGGCACTGGACGTGATCTGCGTGCCCGGTGGCAGTGGCGTCGGGCCGTTGATGGAAGATGACCAGACCCTGGACTTTCTCAAGGCACAGGCCGCCAACGCCCGCTACATCACGTCGGTGTGCACCGGCGCGCTGGTGCTGGGCGCGGCGGGATTGCTCAAAGGCAAACGCGCCACCACTCACTGGGCGTATCACGAACTGCTCAAGCCGCTGGGCGCAATCGTGGTGAAAGACCGGGTGGTTCGCGACGGCAATCTGTTGACCGGTGGCGGCATCACCGCCGGAATCGACTTCGCCCTGACCCTGGCCGCCGAGCTGTTCGACCAGGCCACCGCCGAGCTGGTGCAACTGCAACTGGAATACGCCCCGGCCCCACCGTTTAGCGCAGGCAGCCCGGAGACGGCCCCGGCCAGTGTGCTGGAGGAGGCTCGCCAGCGGGCTGCCGGCTCGTTGAAGCTGCGGGCGCAGATCACCGAGCGGGCGCAGATCACCGAG
>NZ_JBGCUL010000291.1:0-5113 GCF_054177685.1 Pseudomonas sp. P5_A2_2 | reverse complement strand
CAGCCGGATCGACTCAGCGATCAGGCAGGGTGATGTTGAGTTCCAGAATCGAGCAGCTGCCCTGGCTTTCCAGTGCGACATGCACGTCATCGGACCCGATATTGACGTACTTGCGGATCACCTCGACCAGTTCCTTCTGCAAGGCCGGCAGGTAGTCCGGGGTGCTGCGTTGGCCGCGTTCGTGCGCCACGATGATCTGTAGACGCTCTTTCGCTACCGACGCGGTGCTTTGCTTTTTGTTGGCACGAAAGAAGTCAAAAAGGTTCATTGCTTAGTTGCCTCCAAACAGGCGCTCGAAGAATCCCTTCTTCTGTACATCAAGGAATCGATGATCCACGGTCTTGCCCAGCAGGCGGTCAACGGTATCGCTGTAGGCCTGGCCGGCATCGCTCTGGTCGTCGAGAATCACCGGAACGCCCTGGTTGGATGCCTTGAGCACCGCCTGGGATTCAGGGATCACGCCGAGCAGGGTCACCGAAAGGATTTCCTTGACGTCTTCTACGCCAAGCATTTCGCCTTTGCTCACACGTTCCGGGTGATAACGGGTAATCAGCAGGTGTTCCTTGATCGGGTCTTCGCCGSGTTCGGCGCGACGGGACTTGCTGGCCAGCAGGCCGAGCATGCGGTCCGAATCTCGTACCGAGGAGACTTCCGGGTTGGTCACGACGATCGCTTCATCGGCGAAGTACATGGCCAGGTGGGCGCCTTTCTCGATGCCCGCCGGGGAGTCGCAGACCACGAACTCAAAGTCTTCCTTGAGTTGCATCAGGACTTTTTCCACGCCTTCGACGGTCAACGCGTCTTTGTCGCGGGTCTGGCTGGCGGCCAGCACGTAGAGGTTTTCCAGGCGCTTGTCTTTGATCAGGGCCTGTTGCAGGTTGGCTTCGCCGTTGACCACGTTGACGAAGTCATACACCACGCGGCGCTCGCAACCCATGATCAGGTCGAGGTTACGCAAGCCCACGTCGAAGTCGACGATCACTGTTTTGTGGCCGCGCAGAGCGAGGCCGGTACCGATAGCGGCGCTGGTGGTGGTCTTACCCACACCACCCTTGCCGGATGTAACCACGAGAATCTTGGCCAAGGTGTTTCACCCCTAAGGAAGAAGGACTTTTCAGTCCCTGAAAAACATCTCCTGAAAAACTACTGCAGTCGGACAGCCTTGGCTGGAATCCGGTTTTGAGCGGCGTTTACCCCCGGTAAACACTGCTTTCGGCCTTTTTCCTACTTCGTTTGAGCCGTTTTCGCTACGTTTTAGAGATGCTTGGAAAATGCGGCAGTATCCGTTAAAGCCGAATGATGTTCAACACGTCGCCGGACAGGCTGACCTGCACACCCGAACCCCATAGCGGGTCGCGGCGCAGATCTTCGGAAACCTTGTAATGTCCGGCGATGGAAATCAGTTCAGCACTCATTTGCTGACAGAAAATCCGTGCCTTGGTGTCGCCCTTGACGCCGGCCAACACACGACCCCGCATCGGGCCGTATACATGGATGTTGCCATCGGCGAGAAGTTCCGCCCCCGGGCTGACCGAGGAGATCACCACCAGATCGCTGCCCTGGGCATAAATCTGCTGGCCACCACGTACTGGCGAGGTGATGATTTTCGTCGGTTTGATGGTCGGTTCAGGCGGTTTTTCCGGTTTTTTCTTCGGTTCGCCTTCGGTCAGGTCCAGTGGACGCTCCCGGGCACCGGACGGTGGCAGTACTGGCAAATCCACCGCGATGGCGGCGGCAATGTCTTCGATGCGGCTGGCGCGGATCGCCAGGGTACGCAGGCCATGCTGGCGGCAGACGCGCATCAGCCCTGGCAGATCGACCGCGCCTTCGTTGGCAGGGAGTTTGTCCAGGGCCAGTACCAGCGGCGCGTTGCTGAAGAAGTTGGGCGCCTGGGCGACCTTGGCGGCCAGTTGCCGATCAAGGCTTTCGAGGTCGTTACGGGCCAGTTCCAGCACCGTAATGGCCAGCATGCTGCCCTTCAACTGGAACACGGGATCTTGGTCTAGCGGTTCGGTTTGGCTCATGGTCGGCATACAACGACTTGTCACTAAAAGTGCCGAGACTTATAACGAGAACGCCCGCGGGCCGCAAGCCGGGTCGAACGATGTAGAATGCGCGGCCATTGTCATTCCGGAAGCATTAATGGACCGCCCGCGTTTTCGAAAAGCATTTCTATCTCCACGTTTCTGGCCGCTGTGGTGTGGCCTGGGGCTGTTGTGGCTGATCGTCCAGTTGCCATATCCGGCGCTGCTGTGGATCGGCCGTGCTCTGGGTGCATTGATGTATCGCGTGGCCGGCGACAGACGGCGCATTGCCAAGCGCAACCTGGAACTGTGTTTTCCTGAAAAAACCGCCGCCGAACGCAAGCGCCTGCTCAAGGAGAACTTCGCCTCCACCGGCATCGCTTTTTTTGAGATGGCGATGAGCTGGTGGTGGTCGCGCAAGCGCCTGGCAAACCTGGCTCATGTCGAAGGGCTGGAGCATTTGCAAAAGGCTCAGCGCGAAGGCAAGGGCGTGATCCTGATGGCACTGCACTTCACGACGCTGGAAATCGGTGCCGCGCTGCTCGGCCAACAGCACACCATCGACGGCATGTACCGCGAGCACAAGAATCCGCTGTTCGACTATATCCAGCGCCAGGGCCGCGAGCGGCACAACCTCGACTCGCTGGCGGTGGAGCGCGATGACGTGCGCGGCATGCTCAAGCTGCTGCGCTCGGGCCGGGCGATCTGGTACGCACCGGATCAGGACTACGGCGCCAAGCAAAGTATTTTTGTGCCACTGTTCGGCGTTCAGGCCGCGACCGTCACCGCCACCAGCAAGTTTGCGCGGCTGGGCAAGGCGCTGGTGGTGCCGTTCACCCAGGAGCGTCTGGCGGACGGCGGCGGATATCGCCTGGTGATCCATGCGCCGCTCGAAGGCTTCCCCGGCGAAACCGAAGAAGACGATTGCATCCGCATCAACCAATGGATCGAAAGCGTTCTGCGGGAGCATCCCGAGCAATACCTGTGGGCTCATCGTCGCTTCAAGAGCCGTCCACCGGGCGAGCCGAAGCTGTACGCCAAACGTGGTTGAATCCCGCTCCTACAAGGGAATAGGTCGAAACAACGAAATCCCATCAAGCACCATGGAGAGTTGTGCATGAGTCCAGGCGAACCGGTTACAGGGTTGATTCTTTCCGGTGGCGGGGCTCKGGCGGCCTATCAGGTCGGAGTGCTGGCGGCGATTGCCGAATTGCTGCCACCGGGGGCGAGCAACCCGTTTCCGGTGATCGTCGGCACCTCGGCCGGCGCGATCAACGCAGTCAGCCTCGCCAGCGGGGCAATGGACTTTCGTAACGCCATCGAACGCCTGACGGCCTTCTGGCAGGGCTTTCGCAGTCATCTGGTGTTGCGCAGTGACTGGCCCGGGGTAATCCGCCAGGCCAGCCGCTTTGTCAGCCACAGCTTGCTCGGTATCGGTAAGCACATGCCGGTGGCGCTGCTCAACAGTTCTCCGCTGCGGGACTTGCTCAACGACAAGCTGTATATGGGCGGCATCGCCGAAGCGATCGCACAGCAACAATTGCATGCAGTGGCAGTCACCGCCTTCGGCTATGAGTCCGGCCAGGCCGTCACCTTCTATCAGGGCGGCGGCAAGATCGATGCCTGGTTGCGCCATCGACGCATCGGCGTTCCCACCCAACTGTCCGTGGAACATCTACTCGCCAGTTCGGCCATTCCGTTGCTGTTCGCACCGGTGAAAATCGGCGAAGAGTATTTCGGTGATGGCGCGGTGCGTCAGTCGGCGCCGATCAGTCCGGCGCTGCATCTGGGCGCCAGTCGGGTGCTGGTGGTGGGTGTCAGCGGCAACCCCCGCGGCGTCGACCCGCAACAACCCTTGCAGCGCAGCTACACCGGTCAGCAGCCGACCCTGGCGCAGATTGGCGGGCACATGCTCAACAGTACGTTCATTGACAGCCTGGAAAGCGACATCGAGTTGTTGCAGCGCCTGAATCAGTTCAGTCACCTGATGCCCGACGGCACGCCGACCCGCGCATTGGGCGTGGCGCCAGTGGACGTAYTGGTGATTTCACCRAGCCAGCCAATCGACGAGATTGCCGCGCGACATCGCCAGGAGTTGCCGCCGGCATTGCGCCTGTTCCTGCGAGGCCCGGGCGCGACCAAGACCAGCGRGGCAGGGGTGCTGAGCTATCTGTTGTTCGAGGCGGGGTATTGCAGCGAATTGATCGAACTGGGGCGACGGGATGCATTGGCCAAGCGGGGGGAGTTGTGCCGGTTTCTGGGGTTGATGTAGGAGCGAGCAAGCTCGCGATGGACGTTAACGATGACGCTGGGAGCCTGACACCCCGTGGCGCTCTCTAGTCCATCGCGAGCAAGCTCGCTCCTACATGATCAGAAGTGAACCTTGACCAGGAAGCTGGTCACGCTCTGATCAGTCTTGAAGCCCTGGCTGTCTTCAATCCCGTACTTGTTTTTCCAGTAGTCGTACTCGACACCGACGTACAGCTGCTTGGCACCCAGATTCAACGCCTTGCCCAGGTCATATTTGACCTGCGGATTGAAGTGCAGGTTGGCGTGGTATTCGCCTTTTTTGTTCACGTCGTTGTCGACGACCCAATCCATGAAACCGTCGATCAGCACGTCCGAACCACCCACCGGGATGGTGTAGGACCAGACCGGCGTGACCTGCCAGATGTTGTCGCCCGGGCGGTCGCCTTCGGTGTGGCGGTTGTAGAAGTTCAACTGGAAGTAATCGAAGCCCGGGATGGCCAGATCGAAGCCAGGGCCGATCAGGTAGGACTCGGTATCGTCTTCACCGAACTCGTAGGTCATGGCCAGCAGCACGTCCTTGATCGGGCCAAATTCGAACTTCTGGTCGAAGATCTTGTTGAACGACAGGCGCGGGCTGAGCTCGCCGTAGTGGCTGTTCTTGCCCGCGAAGGCGTCTTCCTTGCCGTTGTAGAAGATCTTGTCGATGAAGAAGAAGTTGTCGCCGTATTTCCAACCATCAGCGTGTTCAAAGGTCACCGTCTGCTGGATGCGCGGGTTGACCTGGAAGTCCTTGCCATAGAGATAGCTCAGGCTGTTGTTCTGCCATTGCAGCAAGTCGC
>NZ_JBGCUL010000290.1:0-5120 GCF_054177685.1 Pseudomonas sp. P5_A2_2 | reverse complement strand
GAGCATGAACGAATCCGTCACGGAGGTGAGCGCATGAACGCCGCCGACTACCAATCCTTCGCCGACGCCTGGGAAAGTCGCGCGACCATCCGCACACGCCCGCGCCGTGTGCTGGAGAACGACGACAAACTGATCTACCCCTTGAGCCGCCAACCCTTGGTGCTGAGCGAAACCTTTCTGCGCGAATGCCCGGAACAGCGCGACTTCGCCCTGGTACAGACGCTCTACAAGTTCATCAACGATGTGGTGATTTTCGAAACCGAGATCGTCGACAAAACCGCCCGCAGCATCGCCAAGAATCGCTTCGCGTTCGAGTTCCCGTTCGCCTGCCGCTACGACGCCATGACGGTTGTGGTGGACGAGGATTACCACGCACTGGTGGCGATGGATTTCATGCAACAAACCATCGCGTTGACCGGTATCACCCCCATTGAGTTGCCGGATGAGATCGAGCTGAGCCGGGCGATACCGGCGGCCGTGGCGCTGGCACCGGAGCACCTGCGCAGCGCTGTAGAACTCATTTGCGTGRCCATCGCCGAAAACACGGTGACCGGTGATGTCGCCGCGTTCGCCAAGGACGACACGGTCAAACAATCGATCAAGGGCCTGATGGCCGATCACCTGCTGGACGAGGGGCGCCACTCCGGTTTTTGGGCGCGGCTGGTACGCATCTACTGGCATACCGCAAGTGCAGGCGACCGCCAGTGCATCGCGCAGATCCTGCCGGTGTTCATTGGCCATTACCTGACCAACGACATCCAGAAATCCTTCGACTTCCGCTTGATCGACGCACTGCAGATCAACGATGTGGCGCGGCGCGCACTCAAGAACGAAATGTCGGCACTGGCCTTTCCGATCAATCGCCATCACCCCCTGGTGGCCAACATTGTGCGGTTTTTCCACAGCAGTTCGCTGCTCGATGCGCCGTGCGTACAGACCGCCCTCAGCGACTATCTGGTTTGACGAGGAGCCCATCATGAGACGTCTCGACATTTTGCTCACCGGACAAAGCCAGGCCCTGACCAACCTGGCGCTGGAACTCGAACAACACGGTCACTCACTGACGCGGATCTGCGCGCTCGACGATATGCCTGGACAGGCTGACCTGCTGATCGACGATGGCACACTGTTTCAGTACATCGGGGATGCGCCACGACTGRCAATTCAATTGGGTCTCGGCCGGCAGCAGGCGTCCGGCCTGCCATCGCTGGACGTGTTGTGCTGCCACGGCTCAACGCTGCTGACCCGTGTACCCATTGCCGATGAACCGTCGGGTAATGGCCAGGCGTTGCGTATGCAGGCCATGACAGCTCTGGTTGACCACGTGGCGTTGCTGGTCAGCCGCTACTCGCGGGATGTCGACTATTTTCGACACGCCGAACCCGCCGTACCTGCCCGCTTCGAGCGCATCGAGATCCTGCGGTTCCTGGACAGCCTCGCGTTCGTGCATCGCCTCAATGGCAGCGTCGACCCACGGCTGCAGCAACTCGCGCAAACGTCGATGATCGAAAGGCTGGAACAACAATTCATCCAGAGCGCCGACCATCCGGCCTTGAGCATCGCTGGCAACACCCTCGACTATCGCCAATTGCACGCCCACAGCCGCGCCATCCAGCAACGGTTGCAACCGCTGCTGGATCAGCATCAAGGCCCGGTAGTCATCGGGATCTGCCTGCCCAAATGCAATGCGCTGTATGCGGGAATCCTGGCGATCCTGGGCAGCGGCGCGGTGTACTTGCCGCTGGAGCCGAGCCATCCGTTGCAACGTCAGCAGTACATTCTGTCGAATGCTGGCGCGGTATTGTTGCTGCATGACGGCGAGCATCCCCTGGCGAGCCAGATGCCGGGGCTGGATATCAGCCACATCGACGTCCATGACGCARACCTCACTCAACCGTTGATGCGCCAACGCCCCGACCTCGATGCACCCTGCATGGCGCTCTACACCTCGGGCACCACCGGCCATCCGAAGGGTGTTCTGCTCAGCCAGGCCAACCTCGCGCACTTCATACACTGGTACGCCGACTATGTGCAGCTGACCGGCCAGAGCCGGGTGTTGCAGTTTTCTTCGTTGAGTTTCGACTCATCGCTGATCGACATCTTCCCGACCCTGTTGCAAGGCGCCGAGCTGATCGTGCCCGGTGATGACCAACGCCGCGATCCGCTGCAACTTGTGGAACTGATTCGTCATCGACAACTGACCCACGCCTTTTTACCGCCGGCCTTGTTGAGCATCCTGCCTCTGGAGCAGTTGCAGTGCCTGGATCATGTGATGACCGGCGGCGATGTCTGCGAGCCGTGGGTCATCGAGCAACTGGGCCGTCAGGGCAAGCTCTACAACCTCTACGGGCCCACCGAAGCCACGGTGCTGATTACCGCGCGCAAACTCCAGGCAGGCGACAACAACCGCTCGCTGGGCGCCCCAATCGCCAACAGCCAGGTGTTGATTCTCGATGATGACTTTCAACCGGTGGCCGAACAGACCGTCGGTGAGTTGTACATCGCCGGCCCGGGGGTGTGCCTGGGTTACCTGAACAACCCGCAGCAAACCGCCGAGCGCTATCTGGACCTGAACTTGCCTGACGGCCGGACCCTGCGCGTCTATCGCACCGGGGACATGGCGAAGTGGACGGCTGAAGGGATCGAACTCTGCGGTCGGCGTGATAATCAGGTGAAGATTCGCGGCTTCAGGGTCGAGCCGGAAGAGATTGAGCGCTGCCTGCGCGACAGCCAGTTGTACCGCCAGGTTGCCGTGGTCATCGATAGCCAGCGACGGATTCTGGCCTTCCTTGCCCAACCCCGGGAAGACCTCCCCGGCACCGCTCGCCAAGCGTTGAAAGCCCACGCGACACAGCACCTGCCGGACTACATGAACCCCGTTGCATGGACCGAGCTGACAAGCATGCCGTACGCCAGCAATGGCAAGGTCGACCGCAAGGCGTTGCTGGATCTGCCCGTGAGCGTCACCGATAACCCTTCACGGCGCCTGCCCGTCAACGCCGATGAAGCCCTGCTGCTGGAAATCTGGGCCGAGTTGCTGGAGCTGCCGGCGAGCGACATTTCCACCGACGAAAGCTTCTTCAATCTGGGCGGGCACTCGATCCTGCTATCGCGCATGCTCCTGCGACTGCGCGAGGAATTCGGGCGCAGCATCTCGATCAACCGCTTTATCGAACTGCCCACCATCACCAAACTGGCGACGCTGGTGCGCGGCTCCGGCAGTGAAGAGGTACTGAGCGAACAGGCCCTGCGCGATGCCTTCCGTGAACTGGATATTCAGCCGTTGCCCATCAGCCGCATGGGCGATGTGCACAAGGTGATCATCACCGGCGCCAACAGTTTTGTCGGTGTACATCTCGTCGAGGCGTTGCTGGCCTGGGGGGCCAGCGAAGTCGCCTGCCTGGTTCGCGACGGCAATGGGCAATCGGCGGATGAACGCTTTGCCCAGGCGCTGCGGGAGAACCGTCTGGAGCATCTGGATATGAGCCGGGTGAGGGTTTACGCGGCGGACATCACGCGACCGCAACTCGGTTTGGCGCCCGAGGCATACCAGCGACTGGATCGAGAGTTTGGCGCACTGGTGCACAACGCGGCCAACGTCAATCACGTCCTCGATTACGAGTCGCTGGCGCGGGACAACGTCGAGCCGATTTTCGAATGTTTGCGCCTGTGCGAAGGGCGCAGCAAAAAAATCTTCAACTTCGTCTCGACGCTCTCGGCCTCCAGCACGATGTCCGCCGACGGCCGAGTGCTCGAGTTGCCGGCCGCAGCGACGCCACCGATCTACATCAAGAACGGCTACAACCTGTCCAAATGGGTCGGCGAGCGCATCCTCGAACGGGCGCGGGAGCTTGGGGTGCGGGTCAATCTCTACCGCCCCGGCAACATCAGCTTCAACAGCCTCACAGGCGTATGCCAGCCGCACAAGAATCGCCTGATGCTAATGCTCAAGGGCTCGATCCAGCTTGGCCAGGTGCCGGAATTTGCCTTGAACTTCGACCTGATGCCGGTGGACTTTCTCGCCCGATTCATCGCCTTCCACGCCAGTCGTTATCAACCGGAACAAGCGGTGTTCAACCTGCACAACCCCGAGCCCTTGAGCTGGGACAACTACGTGGCGTCCTTCCGCGAGGCGGGGCGCGATTTCGCGATGGTCAGCGTCGCCGACTGGCAGCAGCAACTGGGTCGGGTCGACAGCGACAACGCGTTGTTCGGCGTACTGGGGTTCTACCTCAACGGCTTCGAGGAGGACATCGGCGATATCTCGATGATCGGTCACGACAACGCCCAGGCCGGTGTTCGGCTAATGGGCGCGCACTACCCGAAAAAGTCCCCGGCGCTGCTGCGTCGCGGCTGCGACTACCTCAAAGAAATCAACTTCATCTGACTCAACCCCAACGGAGCAAAACCATGAGTACTCTGCAACCCGATACCCTGATCAAAAACCCTCAAGGCTGCCACGTGGCGTCCTCGGTGGACGTTCCCGCCGACGCTGCGCAGGTATGGGCCGTAGTCGGTAACTTTGCCGGCTTCGATCGTTTCATTCCGGCGCTGTCGCACATCGAGATGACCGGTGATGGGGTGTCATCGCTACGTAAAAAGTTTTTCAGGGACGGCAATCTGGTGGTCGAGCAACTCAACTCCCGGGACGACCAGGCAAGGCACATGACCTGGACCACCATTTACAACACCCTGGGTGTGGCCAATCTGTGGGCAGCGATGAGCGTTGAACCACTGGGTGCGGGCAAGTCCCGAGCCACCTGGACCATCATCGCCGAACCGGCGCATGGAGGCACCGAAGCGCTGCCGGGCTTCAAGGATTTCGTGCAGGGCTTTGCCGATGATGCAATGAACAATGTGCTGAAACTGTTTGCCTAAAATGTGGAAAAACACGTTGTGGAGAGGCTCCGCAATGGGCTTTTCAGTACACCTGAAACGACAAAACCCCTGTCTGCGTTAGCAGACAGGGGTTTCGGAATTCAATCTTGACGATGACCTACTCTCACATGGGGAAACCCCACACTACCATCGGCGATGCATCGTTTCACTGCTGAGTTCGGGATGGGATCAGGTGGTTCCAATGCTCTATGGTCGTCAAGAAATTCTGTGACCAGCTCGTT
>NZ_JBGCUL010000289.1:0-5125 GCF_054177685.1 Pseudomonas sp. P5_A2_2 | reverse complement strand
CCCTCGTATTGGTGACGTGCGCGGCACCGGCTTCATGCTGGCAATCGAATTGATCAAAGACGATGAGGCCCGCAGCCCCGATGCAGAACTCACCCAACAACTGATCGATCAGGCCAGGGTTGGTGGGCTGTTGGTGATCAAATGCGGGGTGTACCGAAATGTGCTGCGCTTCCTGGCTCCTCTGGTAACCGAAGAAAATCAGATCGACGAAGCGCTGACAATTCTTGAAGCGGCATTATTACGAGTGTTGGATTAATCTCAGGTCTCGGTTGGCGCAATGTAGCAATGCGCCGACCGAGGGCATTTAGCGCACATGGATTGATGAATGCATCATGGGAGGCTACACACCATGTACCTGACTGATTATCGTGCACTGCTGATCGATTGCGACGAAGTCCTGGTCGATCGGGATTCCGGTATCTGGACGGCCCTGCAACCCTTGCTCGAAGACCATCCGGGCATGCCAGGCAGGGAAGAGGTATTGGCTGATTTTGACGAGGCGGTGCGCACGCTCTACCCACGTTTTTCCGAACTGGGTTTCAGTGGCTTATTGTGCTTTGCTCATCGTCAGCTGGCAGAGCGTTTTGGGCTCAAGGCCAGTTGGGAAGAGGGCATGAGTTTCGCCCGTTCGGCATGCAACTGGTCACTGTTCGAGGACGCGCCCGGTGCCATGTTGTATCTGCGCAAATTCTATCGGCTGCTGGTGTACTGCGATCGAGATGCCGAGGATCGCGAACAGCTCTGCGAGCGTTTGGGGATTGTGCCCGAAGACCTGCATTCCCGAGCCAGTAATCCATTGGAGGACAGCGAGTGGTTGCTGGCCAACAACCTGGAGCYCAAAAATATTCTGCAGATTTCCAGACCTCCTGCGCAGCCGCCAAAATCGGCTGGATTGTGCCTGATCCGCCGTGGCCATGAGAATTATACTCAGGAAAATTCCGCAGATTTTTACATCACTAGCATGGCTGACCTGGTCGCTCAGCATCAGCTATCTTTGCGACGTTGAGTTTGCTAAAACCACTGTCTATCTGAACGGCAATCAAGAGGTACCCGATGGAAGGTTTAATCAAACTAGACCGAATTGATATCAGTATCCTGGTTGAACTTCAAAAAGAYGGTCGAATGACCAACGTCAGTCTGGCCGATGCGGTGGGCCTGTCATCCAGTCCATGCTTGCAGCGGGTCAAACGGCTTGAGTCGGCCGGCTATATTTCCGGGTATAGAGCTCATCTAAACCTTGCCAAGATCACCGACTCGGTCACGGTATTTACTGAGATCACGCTCAGCGACCATAAACGAGAGGACTTCGCCAAGTTCGAGTCCAATATTCGTTTGGTCGATGAGGTACTGGAGTGCCATTTAGTCAGCGGCGGTTACGATTACCTGGTGCGTTTCATGACCTGCAGCATTCAGCATTATCAGGAAGTGATCGAAGGGCTGCTGGACAAGAATATCGGTATCTCCAAGTACTTCAGTTACATCGTCATTAAATCCCCAGTACTCAAAGATGGGGTCCCGCTTCGTAGGCTATTGCGCCACCATTAAATGGTTCGCCGACGGCACCTAGCTTGTGCGTTCCTGGATTGAACGCCAGACGCGATGCTCGCTCAATATCAACGTCGCTATGGCAACCAGCACAGGTACAAAGGCAAGCCCACAGATAACGGTCCAACCGTATCGATTCAATATACCTCCCGATGCAAACGAGCCGAGCACCACGGCGCCAAAGACAATGAAATCATTGAGCGCCTGGACACTGTTTCTTTCGCTTGTTTTATGACACTGAAGGACGAGCGCAGAGGCGCCGACAAAACCGAAATTCCAACCAATACCTAGAAGCACCAAACACAGATAAAAGTGGTAGGACTGCACACCGGCAAGCCCGACAGCAATAGAAGCGCCGGTTAACATCAACCCCATCAGCACAACGCGGTTTGCCCCAAAACGGCGGATCAGATTTCCAGTGAAAAAACTGGGTGCGTACATTGCAATGACATGCCACTGCAATGCCAGATTCGATGATTCCAGTGAAAGATCCTCATGCTTCATTGCCAGTGGGGCCGAAGTCATCAGGAAATTCATCAAGGTGTAAGTTATGACGCCATAGAGCATGGCGTTGATGAGTCGAGGCTGCCGAACAATCGCCGCAAGCGGGCGACCTGGAGTACGCACAGCCGCCTCATGGCGTGGCAAATCGACACCTGACAGCACCGCCGCCGAAACCACTGCCATTAATGCGGCTGCAACATAAGTAGCGATAAACAGGTGGGACTCCCATAGGTCCATCGTATAGGTGACCGTCTGCGGACCTAGTACACCCGCCACTAGGCCGGCAGCCATGACGATTGAAAGCGCCCAGGGCTGCCTGTTTTCTGGAACGCATTCTGCGGCGGCGAAACGAAACGTCAGCACCACAGCGGCATAAGCGCCACCAAACAGCATCGCAGCGCAGAAAATGAAGAAGGAAGACAAGTAAATGCCAGTCGCAGCCAGCACTCCCATCAGGATGCCGCACAACGCTCCCAGCATAAATACGAGACTGCGCCCATAGCGCTGCGCAATGGCGCCGGCAGGTAGCGTGCAGCTCGCCATGCCCACGACAAAAATGGAGATAGGCAGCGTCGCCAATGCTTTATCCGGTGCAAGCATGTCTCCCACGATAGCACCGGTTGCATAGACGATGACTGAGTTACCACCCGCCAATGCCTGGGCGGTTGCCAGGCGAAAAATGTTGCTGTTCCCGGATGTGGCTGACACGACTTCTCTCCCATGAATGAATCGTCCCTTAATGCAGCTGCCGCTGCATCGCCAAGACGGTTTACCCGGATGACGATGAACGCAGTGCTGCATTTGACAGGCATCTCTGCCGACCCGTTAGCGCCTCTTACACACCGCCGTACTGATACACGGTCGCACTCCAATACTGGTTGCCGTTACCTTTTTGGCGAGCCCATCCGTCGGCAACCAATTGATTGGCGATCATTCGATTCATAAAGCCATGACCGAGCAGCAGAACCGGTCCATCGCTGGCAAGGGACTGCAATCGTTTGGCTGCCACGCTGGCGCGCATCCTCGCAGTGCCGGCGGATTCGACGTTGCGTGAGTAACCGCACAGCCATAAGACTCGAAGGATAAATGCCCAGGTAAACGGCGATAGTCGTGGCCGTTTCCAATGACCACAAGGCAGTTGTGCTTCGCAGAAAAGTGCGTCGACCAGCGCAGGCTTCAGGCCGAGCGCCTGGACGGAGGTCAGCGCACGAGGCGCGCTGCTTGAAACAATCACCGTGGCGGTTGCGGCGAGTTGCAGACTGGCATGCGGGACCGGGTGCTGGGTAATTTCGGATCGGTCGTATTGCTCGATCCAGTCTTTCATCTCGAGCGCTGAGATCCTGTCGGTTGCGGCCAGTTGTGGCTGGCCGTGACGCATCAGGATGATTTCCCTGTTCACAAATTGACGTCCTTGTTCTGGTGTGTGGTAAATGACCAGCAAGTGCGGTTTCGGGAACTCAAGGTACGCCTCCCGTACCCGCATAAAACCGCACAATGAGGCTCGAGATTATCGGCTTTTGGACTGGACGGTAATCCCGTCTGCGAAAGTCAGTTGTCGACCATGACCGATGAGCTTTTTTTCTTCGAGGCGCGCGCACTGTGGTTTTCAAACCAGCCGTGATCACGGTACCACGCCACGGTGTCAGTGATTGTCAGCTCCAGTGGCCGGAAACTCATGCCAAGCTCCTGCTCGCTCTTGCGGTGGTTGAAGCAGGTGCGGTCCTCCTCTCGTATCAACAGGCGCAACGTAGCCATGCTTAGCAGAATGGGCTTGCCGGTCAGGCGCGCATAGATCTCCTGCACAGCCGCCAAGGTGTAAAGAAGGGGGAGCGGTAGTTGTCGAACGGGTGTCTTTACGCCCGCGATACGTCCTAGAACAGGTACCAGCTGACCCATCGTCATATGCCGGCCCGCCGCGAGATAGCGCTCACCTCGTCGGCCCTGTCTGGCGGCAGCAATCAGCGCCCCTGCCACATCACGGGCATCGACAACGGAGAAGCTGCCAGGGATCAGCCCGGGCAACTTGCCGTTCACGACATCGTTGACCAACTGTCCCGAGGAGGTCGGGCCAATGTCGGCAGGGCCCCACATCCAACCGGGCAGGACCATGCAGGCATGCATCTCGGGATGTGCTTCCAGGAACGACAGGACGACACGGTCGGCGAGGATCTTGCTGCGGTAGTAGTCATCCGCGTCGGCGTCGGCCCGCAGACATGTCTCATCGATGGACGAGCCAGGTGCGCCGTCGAGCACGGCAATGGACGACGTATGGACGAACCGTCGTATACCGGCGCGGTAGGCCTGGTCAAGCAGGCGCCGCGTACCAGACACATTGATCTTTTCGAGTTCTTTCCAGTGGCTGCCACCCTTGTAGTTGTCGCGAAAGAACGCCGCGGTGTGAAACACCGTATCGCAGCCTTGCAGCGATGCCGCGAATGCGTCGACATCGGCCATGTCACCCACGACCAGCTCCACCCCCGGCAGATTGTTGAATTGCTGTTCACCTTTGGCTCTTGAGCGGACCAGGCCTTTGACCGCGTAGCCACGAGCGACCAACTCACGCACCAGGTTGTTGCCCAGCAAGCCGGTTGCTCCAGTAACAAATGCGCTACGCATGGCTCAACCCTCACCCTGTTCGGCTGACGGCATCAACACCGCACTGTCGAAGAAGACCTCTTCACGGATGGCCAACCCGTTTCTGAAGGTGAAGTGTGCGGCGTAGTGCACGGTAATATGGCGTCCATGGGGTGCGATCACCCGGCCTGGCAGCACCAAGGGTGCGGCGAAGGTGCCGGTCAGTTTGGCAGTCAGCGCCAAAAGATTGCCAGCGACCATGAATGGGGTGAAGGTCACGTGGGCATCGGGGAACGCTTCGAACAGCGCAGTCTCTCGTTTGCTCATGGCGTCGCGACCGGTTTGAATCCCCATACCGTCGAGGTAGATGAAGTCTTCGCAAACCAACGCAAGCATCGCCTCCACATCACGGCGATTGAAGGCTCTTGAGGCGCGTTCCGCGTAGTCGTTGGGGCCAGTAGTCATTACAGTCCATTCCATTCGTGTCGAGGGTCTGTAGATA
>NZ_JBGCUL010000288.1:0-5125 GCF_054177685.1 Pseudomonas sp. P5_A2_2 | reverse complement strand
GCAGAAACACCATCAGCAACATCAGGTCGTGCCGTAAACGCGGGTCAGGCTGCATGGCGCAATACCTCGAAGTCAGGACATGGCCCTTTTAACTTCGAGGCAAGGCCGCCGGGCAAGTTCGCTTTTTTCCTCCACCGCATGATAAGTTGTACGATGACTGACAAATATTCGTCCAGTCATGACGCTACCCCATAACAACAAGGAAACACCCATGAAAAAAGCAAAAGTGCTGATAGGTTTTCTGTGCCTGTTCAGCGGCTACGTCGCCGCTACCCCAGCTGCCGCGGACAAGGACGTGGCCCAGGCTGTCGACCACCTGACCCAGGCCATGCTGCACAAAGACATTCCGGAGCTGAACGCCTTGACCGCCGAGAACCTGACCTACGGGCATTCCAGCGGCAAGATCCAGGACAAGAAAGCCTTCATCGCCGACATCGAAACCGGCAAAAGCGCGTTCAAGACCCTTGAGATGCAAAACCAGACCATTACCGTCTCCGGCGATGTCGCGCTGGTCCGTCACCACTTCTCGGCGCAAGCGCTCAAAGGCACCGAAGTGGTGCCAACGGAAATCGAGAACTTCCAGATCTGGCAAAAACAGGACGGTAAATGGCTTCTGGTGGGACGGCAGGCGTTCAAGTTCTGATGCTCACGTAAGAAGCCGCACCGCCGGACCTGTGGGAGCGAGCTTGCTCGCTCCCACAGGGTTTTCGGGTGAATCAACCACCTTTCCACTCCCTGGGACTGAGCCCGGTTTTGCGCCGAAACGCCCGGGCCAGCGCCGAGGGGCTTTCGTAGCCGACTTCCTCGGCGATCAACGCAATCGGCCGACCTTCGCGCAGGCGTTTCTGCGCCAGGCTGATGCGCCAGCTCACCAGGTAATCCACCGGCGTCTGCCCGACCACCCGGCGAAAGTGCTCGGCGAAACTGGCCCGCGACATGTTGGCGGCGGCCGAGAGTTCGGCCACGCTCCAGGCCTTGGCCGGGGATTGATGCATCAGGCTCAGCGGCCGCGCCAGGCGCGCATCGGCAAGGCCGGCCATCATGCCCGGTTGCTGGCCAGTGGTGCTCAAGATGTGCCGCAGCAACAGAATCACCAGCAGCTCGAACAGGCGATCCATCACCGCTTCGCGTCCGCACGTACCGTTAAACGCCTCGTTGAACAGCCATTCCAGGGTCCCGGCCAGGGTCGGGATTTCATCGAGCTTGAGCACCAGAAAATCCGGCAGCGCCGCCGCCAGGGCATTGCCCGCACCGCCGTCGAAATCCAGGGTCGCGCAGACCAGTTGCGTGCCGGACGCTTCAGACGCGAACAGGCGATGACGATAGGGCCGGGGGAAAAAGATCAGGCTCGGTTCGGTCAATTGCAGATCCGGCTGATCGCCCATCTTGAGCAACAGTTCGCCAGCCTGAAGCAGGTGCAAGTGGCCGCTGGCCTGTTGGCCGTCGTAGGCGGCGGTACCGCAAAACGTGCCGCTGTGAAAGGTGCCGGCATTGACGCCGAAGTGCGTGAGCAACGTGGACAAGCGATCCATGACAAGGCTCCCGAAGGCGGATCTGGACGATCTGTCGCATATCCTCGACGATTTGCACCCAATAAGCCAGGCACTCCCCCTAACATCAGCTCCGTACCCAGCGCATACCGCGCTTCACACCACGGAGTATCACCATGACCCGCATTGCCCAGATCAGCATCGAACACGCCACCGACGCCACCCGCCCACTGCTGGAAGGCGTGCAGAAGAAAATCGGCTTTCTGCCCAACATCTTCAAAGTATTGGCCCACGCCCCGGCGGTACTGGCCTCCTACCTGCAAAACTCGGCCGCACTGGGCAAGACATCCTTGAGCGCCACGGAAAAAGAAGCGGTGTTCCTCGCCACCTCGCAGGTCAACGGCTGCGACTACTGCCTGGCGGCCCACACGCTGTTTGCCGGCAAGGCCGGGCTATCAGGTCAGGACATTCTCAGTGCGCGTCAGGGTGAACTCAACGCTTATGCCACCCTCGCCCGCCAGGTCACCGAAAGCCGTGGCCACCTGACGATCGAACAGATCGCAGCGGCCCGTGCTGCCGGCATCGACGACGGCAAGATCATCGAAGTGATCGCCCACGTGGCTTCGCAGACGCTGACCAACTACCTCAATAACGCTGCGCTGACCGACATCGACTTCCCGGCCATCGACGCCTGAATGACTTGAACGACGGAGTGCCCTCCATGAACACCGTGACCCTGTACACCACCGACACCTGCCCTTACTGCCGCAATGCCAAGGCCTTGCTGGCGAGCAAAGGCGCGGTGATGAAAGAGATCAATATCGAGCGCGACCCTGGAAAGATGCAGGAAATGCTCAACCGCAGTGGTCGACGCAGTGTGCCGCAGATTTTCATCGGCGACACCCACATCGGCGGCTTCGACGACTTGGCCAGGCTGGAGCGTCAGGGTGGGCTGATGTCGATGCTGGCCTGAGTCAGTCAGGTATTGGTTTTCCACCTGGTCCACTCCAAGACCCTGCGGGAGCGAGCCTGAACTGGTCAAGTGTCCAAAGTCATCAGGCCAGTTCAGCCTGCTCGCGAAGGCGTCGGGTCAGTTGATCAAAATTAGCGGCAAACCCCTTCCTTCAGGTGGGGGAAGGATAGCGAGCCGGTATAGACGGCCCCAAGTTTTTTTGGGGGGGGGATCCTGCTGTGCGATGTACTTTTTTATTACGTCAATTGGGGCACTGCCCCWGGATCCGATCCCAGCACTCAAGCGCCGGGATAGAAGCGACTTATACAGGCCGCTCATGACGTGATGCGTCAGAACTGGCCAGCGATATCATGCCGGAGGCTCGTACATGCTGAGCAAACAGTAACGAACGAGTGCGTCCGGAACGCTCTGCTTGTCTCTCAAAACCAGACCGAGGGCAACAGCCTTATCCGCCTCGAAAATTTCGTAGAAGACGCGATAGCCATCTGTGTTGAGTTCACGGTATTGCATGACACCCAGTTCGCTAAGTTGAGGGCTTACAGGGTAACCATAGGGTGTGACCGAGAGCTTGCGCTCGATGACGTCAATGACGGAGTAAACCCGCGTTTCGGCAGTTGAAAACCCGTGATAGGCGGCCAGATGTTCAATCTGGTCTTCGATGCTGTATTCAGCGATTGCGGAGATGCGTACTGTGAACTTATTCATTGAATCTCCTGTTTTTATTTGTGGGCAAATCTCCTGCTCAAACGGGCTTTCAGTTCATCAGTCGAACAGTGTTTACCTTGGGCATACTCGCGCGAACTGATTGCGAGCATTTTCACAAGGGCGATTGCTTCGTCACGGCGCTTACGCTCAACGTAAGACTCCACAACATAAGCAGGCACACCGTTCTGTGTGACGACCATTGGCTCATCAAGAGGCAGGTCAGATGCGTGTTTTTTCAAAAAGCTAATTGTTTCTACTCGCATGAGAGGAAACCTCCATCCTGGGGGACGCCTGATGTGTAACGGGCGCCTGATAACGGAAAGACTCTGAACTGAACTCGAACAGAACCTTAATTGATGACCAATACGAATCGACCATCCACAGCCACCATACACCATATTTAGACCAAATCAAGACCTATAACGAACTTTATTATTTATTTTTTGTCAATGTTTGTTTTTAAACTTCCGACTTTCGGTGAAGTTGAACACCGAAAATCGTGGTTTGCTTTCAATCTGCCGATCGATCRCCGGCAACTGCAGGCGTTTTTGCTTTGACATCCTCCCTCACCC
The DNA here is from genome assembly GCF_054177685.1 of Pseudomonas sp. P5_A2_2. Lineage (NCBI taxonomy): Bacteria > Pseudomonadati > Pseudomonadota > Gammaproteobacteria > Pseudomonadales > Pseudomonadaceae > Pseudomonas > Pseudomonas sp. P5_A2_2. Next base: position 1,385 of record NZ_JBGCUL010000288.1, on the reverse strand, counting down.
CGACCTGTTAGTCGCCGCCCAGAGGAAAGAAAGGGGATTCCCTACGGCGTCAGATCGATTTCTCGCCCTGCTCGCTACCGCAGGAGTTGCGCATCGCAGGATTCAATCATCCTCATGTAACTTGATGCCGCGTTTATGCAGCACATGGGGCACCACCAGCACCAGCAGCGTCAGGGCCAGGAAGAACGCCGAGATCGGTTGCGTGACGAACACCGTCCAGTCGCCCTGGCTGATGGACAAGGCGTTACGCAGTTGTTTCTCGGCCATTGGCCCCAGCAGCATACCGACAATCACCGGGGCGACGGGGAAGTCGAAACGGCGCATCAGCACCCCGCCCCAGCCAATAGCCAACATCAGGATCAAGTCGAAGGATGAGTGGCGCATGCCATACACGCCGATGGTGGCGAATACGAGGATGCCGGCATTCAGGTAGGGCCGGGGGATTTGCAGCAGCTTGACCCACAGCCCCACCAGCGGCAGGTTCAACACCAGCAGAATCACGTTGCCGATGTACAGCGAGGCCACCAGTGTCCAGACCAGGTCGGCGGAGGTTTCGAACAGCATCGGCCCTGGTTGCAGGTTGTAGTTCTGGAACGCCGCCAAGAGGATCGCAGCGGTGGCGGACGTCGGGATGCCCAGGGTCAGCAACGGCACCAGGGACCCGGTCGCGCTGGCATTGTTGGCCGCTTCCGGGCCGGCGACGCCTTCGATGGCACCCTCGCCCTTGTTGGCGGAAAACTCCTTGGGATACTTGCTGAGTTTGCGTTCGGTGGAATAGGACAAAAAGGTCGGAATCTCGGCGCCACCGGCCGGAATCGAACCGAACGGAAAGCCGATCAGCGTGCCGCGCAACCAGGCGGGGACTGAGCGTTTCCAGTCGGCGCGGGTCATCCACAACGAGGTGAGGCGATGCCGGCCCTCGTTGGCTTCTGTCTGATAGAGCAAGCTGTACAAGGCCTCGCCCACAGCGAACAACCCGACCGCCACCAGCACCACCTCGATACCGTCCACCAGTTCGGGAACGCCCAATGTGTAGCGGGCAATACCCGAGGTCGAGTCCRGGCCGATCAAACCGATGGTCAGCCCGACGCCCAGCGAGGCAAACCCGCGCAGCATCGAAGCGCCGAGCACCGCCGACACGGTGGTGAACGACAGCACGAGGATCGCGAAGTATTCGGTCGGACCGAAATTCAGGGCCAGCCTGGCCACGATGGGCGCAAACAACGTCAGCAAAATTGTGGCGATGGTGCCGGCGACGAATGAGCCTATCGCCGCCGTTGCCAGCGCAGGTCCCGCCCGGCCGTTGCGCGCCATCAGGTTGCCTTCCAGGGCCGTGACCATGGAAGACGACTCGCCGGGAGTGTTGAGCAGAATCGAAGTGGTGG
>NZ_JBGCUL010000287.1:0-5138 GCF_054177685.1 Pseudomonas sp. P5_A2_2 | reverse complement strand
GTACGACAGTGTTGGCCACGTCGTTGGCCTGGGCGTTGAACTTGCGAACCGAGGTGGCGCAGGTCGGGGTGTCGATGCTTGGGAAAATGTTCAGCACTTTGCGCTTGCCGGCAAAGTCTTTCAGGGTGACGTCGGACAGATCGCCGGCAACCAGGGAAAAGGCTGGCGCCTTGGAACCGGCTTGTGGCAGTTGGCCGTTGACTTGAACCGGGTTGCCTTTAAGAGTGACTTGAGCCATGAACGGAGTCCTTCTGACGTTGGTGTGGAGTGTTTTGACGAGGCCGAAGTTAACCACGAAATTGTCCGACGACCTACGGTCAAACATAAATTGTCATGTATCGGCGTACAAAACTGGATACAACCCACAGGGACAGCGGCGTTATTTGAGTAACTCCAGCATATTGCGATGGCGCGCCTCGAAAATCCGTCGCATGTAGCCATTGACCAGCAACCACTCCATTGGCGCGCCACCTATCGCCGAATATGTCACCCGGTCGGTGTACAGCGTACCGCTCTCTCCTGCCGCTACTCGATGTTCGTGACGAAAGGCACGCATCGGTCCCTTGAGCATCTCGTCGATGAAATGCATTTCACCGACTTCACGGATCACTACCGTCCAGCTCGACGGAATCACATTGAACATCCAGTGGCGAAAGCGGAACTGCCGCCCGGCTTCAATCCGCAGGTTGTTCAGATCGACATCACCCAGCGGGGTAATGCGCTCGGGGAAAATCTTCGGAAAGTTGACCCCTTCCAGACAGAAGTCGAGGACCTGTCCGGGCGTGCGGCCGGGGATGAGTGTGGTGAGTTCCAGGGTTGGCATACAGGACACATTCCTTTGATCGTTGGACAGGCTTGCCAGAAATACGGTGTAGCGAAATGGCGGTCGAAAAGAAACCTGCCAAAGTGTCTTCTACAGCAATTTTGTCGAGGGGCTGTCGATTTGCACTACAGCCGTTCGACCATTTCGCGAGTCACTCAATTACAACGGAGAAATCACCATGCGATTCATGATCATCATCAAGGCCAGCCAGGATTCCGAAGCCGGCGTGATGCCCAGCCAGGAGCTATTGACCGCGATGGGCAACTACAACGAAGAACTGGTCAAGGCCGGCATCATGCTCGCAGGCGAAGGCCTGCACCCCAGCAGCAAAGGCGCCCGCGTAAAGTTTTCGGGGGAGCAACGCTCGGTCATCGACGGCCCCTTCATCGAAACCAAGGAACTGATCGCCGGTTTCTGGTTGTGGAAAGTGAAGTCCAAGCAAGAAGCCATCGAATGGGTCAAGCGCTGCCCCAACCCGATGCCGGGCACCGAGGCCGAGATCGAGATTCGGCAGGTGTTCGAGATGGAAGACTTCGGGGCGGAGTTCACCCCGGAACTACGGGAGCAGGAAGAGCGGGTATGGGAGCAGGCGAAGAAGAACTGAATACGCCCGATATATGCTCGATCACATTCAGGACATTTCCCGTTACCTGGGCATGATCGAGCACTTGATGCCCCCCCGTTAAACCGGATACTCAACTCGACTTCTGAACATGACGTACACCGGATCAAGCCCTGAGTCGGTAGGGAAAACCACAACATAGTCGTCGAATGGCGCTCCCTCGACTCCTTGCGGGAGGGATTCCATTGCCGGCACCGGCGAAGAGTAAACAAACTCCAAACGACGCGTTGAATCACGAGTGACGGGCGCGTTCCAGTTAACGGTAATTGGCGCAGCACCATCAGCGGTAAAAACTGAACGCTCCTGATTGCTCATTGAAATGGGCCGACCTGACTCGAACGCCCGTATGGCTTCTCAGGGATTCCGTGATGTGAATCTGCGACAGCGTCTTGATCTCGCGCAACCATTTGAATTTCGTCCCGGGTTCCACGGGTACTATTGCGGTACCGAGCCTGAAAGGAACATTTACCTCGGCCCCCTTCGCTGCCAGCGATTGCCAATCCAGCCCCTCAATCGGTAATAGCTCAATCAAAGGTATGCTGAGGCCATAGACCTGAGCATCCGCGCGGCTGGAAAACTCGAAATTTAAAATGGCAGCACAGAGGCTTTTATCGGCTGGCTCGATCGAGGTCTTGCGCCAGGTGAGTTCACCGACGACCGAGCGAATGGCTTTTTGCAAACTCGCTAGCTGACCCACCTCCAACTCCGAAGGTGCTCCTTCCAGCAAAACGGCGGGACGACTATTGGCAAAAGCCAATGATGCGTTAACCACACGAGCGGTCTGTGTCGGACCGACTCCCGCCAGCGTGCGCGATTGGATCAATCGTCCTTGCGCCGCAATCAACACTGCCTCGGCTTCATCATGTAGACCCCGATGGCGCTGGACAAAGTCTGCCAGCAACGCAACATGGCGGTCGTGTGTCGCATTGATCTGTAGAGCATTGCTCTGCCATAGAGCGTGTTCGGATCGTGCAAAGGCCAGGTTGTTTTTCGCACTGTTTCTGGCGAACTCCAACCTCATCTTCCAGGACTCCAAATTCCTGACGGCCTTATGGGTTTCATGCTGAGCGCGCTCCAGTGCACGAATACTTTCTTCCTGCAGGGAGACTTCCAGATCGACGCTCTGCTGCGTTCGCGCGTACTGAATGGCTTGAGCGAAAGTGCCGAGCGCCATTTCGACCAACTGCTGCGACACTGCAACGTCAGCAGTGATTTTATGCACCTCGGCCAAGTGTCGATATGCGGCACTTGCCGATGCCGGCGGGGGCGCCATGGGTATCGCTTCATCTTTGAATGCCGCGCTGTTTGTATGTTTTTGATGCCAGCCTCTGACGTGATGAATAACCGACTCCGGTCCGTCCCAACCGTTATCAACAGGGTAAAACAACAAATCCGCACCGCTGGGGTGCCCGACAATCTGGTCGAAATGGTTGATCAAGCGATCATGGTCTTGCTTGGGTAGATCAACGGCCCAGATCCTGCTCACCAGCGCCTGAAATTCTGCCGCTGTAAAATCTTTGAGGGTTGCTTTGAGTTCCATCCTGGTTCTTCCTTGAGCCCTTGGGGCAAGCTGTTGTAGACAAGGGCACTTGCTCGATCAGGGGCAAGTGCCGGCAAGTGTTGATAGAAGGTTATTCTGGTTTGAAGCCGGGTTTGTTATTGGCTGCGCGCCATTTTTTGGTGGCTTCCAGTACTTTCACCGGTGTATTTTTGCCCCGATCCTCCGGATTGCATAAGCCATGTATCCCATCTGGATGTTCAGTTACAGCCTCAAAATGCAACACACCCTTAATTATAAAAGAGTCGAACTCATCATCGGGCAGGTCTCGCGCCTCTTCAAATAGGCACCGAAGAAACTCTAGGAACTCCGCTTCTGTGTAGTCTTCAAATCTCTCTTTGAACTTCATTTCTGCTCTGTTCCTTTACCGTGAAAAAGAATATGCCTCTTGGGTGTCATCACCACCAAGTTATCCATGTCGTACACAGCACCTCCTTGGGCAACCTCGAACTGATAATGAATTTCGAATTTAATCCGCCCGCCATATCTATATTTAGGTAACGCTAAGGGAGCCTTGCCCTTTCGCATCAAATCCAAATCGATAGCTATGAACTGAGTGTTCAGTTCAGAATCTGCCGCAACCGCCTTCCAAAATGCCCGCCTGAATGCATGAAAATTCCGAAATTCCTGCAACCGCAGCTGATCAGCAATTTGCAAAGGAACCGGCGCCCCCTGTCCTCGCGCAGCATCTCCCAACCATACCCCCCGAAACCACCTGCCCTGCCCTGGTCGCGACACCCGGATCATCCCGCCGATCAAGAAACAGAAATCCGGCGAAGGCAGCCCCATATCCCCCRAAAACCCGGGAATACTCGCACCCATTTCGCCTTCATCGACAGCTGGATATGTACCGTTTTCCGGTAGGACTTGGCTGCCGGAATAATAGCGTTACATGCCTAATATTTTCTTATTAATTTAGATCGCAGTTACCCCCCGGCCCTACCCTGAACAACTGCGCGTACAGCCTTGCCTGCTATACCAAAGTTTTAGTCGTGCCCCTTGTCAATCAAAGTGAAGACCAACGTTTTTACTTCCATTGCAGCCGTGTATTGAAATACGACCTTCTTACCTGGATAAACAGCAGGATCCAATGGATAGGATTCCCAACCACCTGTTTGGCCCATTGGCTCAGGCATTTTGATTGGGCCTTTTGACTCCATTGGTTCGCCAAATAACGCATGTACATCGGACTGAGTCATTACCAACCTATAGGGCTCGGGAAGTTCGCCTCCGTATTTCACCGTAGTAGGCATTGTCTCCACCAAAGTAACAAATAAACTATCCAATACTTTGGTTTCATACCAAAACGTAAGCTCTACTCCATCTTCAACCTCAAGATCCAATCGATCGCAACCGGGATATAGCTCAGTAAGAGACTGGGCAGGAATAGTTCCGCTTGCCAACAATGACTCGTGAGTGTGACCAACTCCCTCTATTAGCTCCACCACTTTTATGGCGTCCATTAATACCACCCCTGTTGTTTGTGAAGAGCATGCAACCTTTCGCGCCCAATCTCGATGCTGCCTTCATCCAGGCCAGAGTCAAGCAACCCAGGCTTGATTGCATCAAAATTTTGATCTACCGCTTGCTCCAGATCAGATGCATCTTGAGACCGCTTCAATGCGGTATTACGCCCACCATAGGTTTCACTGAATTTTCTGTGTACCTCAGCGGGTATTGCTATGGCCGGGGCTCGCTGTGTATAACCTCTACGTTCACGTGGTGTCATATCGGCGAAGTTCTCTAAAAGGTACTCCTCCAAAGCTCTCCGCGATGGAATATGGTCAATATCCAACCCATCCCCCCTGCTCCTACCACTTAACTCGTTATACGGCCCAACCTCCAAAGGCTCAACCGGCGGACCAACGAAAACCAGTCCCGGCGAAGGCAGTTCCATATCCCCCGGAAACCCGGGAATACTCGCACCAATATCCCCTTCATCAACAGCCGGAAACGTCCCGTTTTCAGGTAGGACGGGGACGGCTGGGCTGCCGGGATAAACACCAGGAGCTACAGGCGTTATCGGCGATATGGTCGAACCAAGCAGTTCACTGCCCGGTGGAACCAGGGGTTTCCAAGAGCTCGCAGGCGGAATTGGCCAAGGCACAACCGTCGGCACGACGCCGATCCAACCC
>NZ_JBGCUL010000286.1:0-5156 GCF_054177685.1 Pseudomonas sp. P5_A2_2 | reverse complement strand
CTTAACAACCGCCGAAACGGTTCAAGGCTTCTGACGTTTTTTGGATGGGGACAACAATACTTCATTCTTGGGCTAAATCGCAGCCCAGACTATMGGCTGATCGGCAGAAATTGCGTCGCTCTTGAGAAATCGCGAGCAAGCTCGCTCCCACTTTGAATCTGTGGCGTTCACAAACCCTGTGGGAGCGAGCTTGCTCGCGATGGGGCCATCACAGACCCCATCAATCCCTCAAAATCACAGATGCAACGCATGCCCCAACGCCCGCAACGCCGCTTCCTGCACCGCCTCACCCAGCGTCGGGTGCGCATGGATGGTGCCGCCGATGTCTTCCAGCCGCGCGCCCATCTCCAGACTTTGCGCAAATGCCGTGGACAATTCGGACACACCGACGCCGACTGCCTGCCAGCCGACAATCACATGATTGTCGCGACGGGCGACCACCCGCACGAAGCCGCTTTTCGATTCCAGTGTCATGGCCCGGCCATTGGCGGCGAACGGGAAGCTGGAAACGATGCAGTCCAGGCCTGCGGCCTTGGCCTCGTCCGGGGTCTTGCCGACCACCACCAGTTCCGGGTCGGTGAAGCACACGGCGGCGATGGCGGTGGGGTTGAACTCGCGAGACTTACCGCTGATCAGTTCGGCGACCATCTCGCCCTGGGCCATGGCCCGGTGCGCGAGCATCGGTTCGCCGCTCAGGTCGCCGATGGCGTAGACGTTGCGCATGCTGGTCTGGCAGCGGTTGTCGATCTTGATCGACGAACCGTTCATGTCCAGGTTCAGCGCTTCGAGATTCCAGCCCTGGGTGTTCGGCTTGCGACCGACGGCCACCAGCACCTGATCGGTTTCCAGGTTCAGGGTTTCGCCGTCCGGTTCCAGTACCTGCAAGGTATTGTTAGAAGAATCAAAGCCTTGCACGCTGTGTTTCAAGTAAAGCTTCACACCGAGTTTTTTCAGTTCGTCGTGTACGGGCTGGGTCAGTTCGGCGTCGTAGGCCGGCAGGATGCGCTCCTGCGCTTCCACCACGCTGACTTCGGCGCCGAGCTTGCGATAGGCAATGCCCAGCTCCAGACCGATGTAACCGCCGCCAACCACGATCAAACGCTTGGGCACGGATGTCGGCGCCAGGGCTTCGGTGGACGAGATGATCGGCCCGCCAATCGGCAGCATCGGCAGGTTTACGCTTTTCGAACCGGTGGCCAGCACCAGGTGTTCGCACTGGATGCGGGTGTCGCCGACGTCCACGGTTTTACCGTCAACCACTTTGGCCCAGCCTTGAACGACCTGGACCTTGTGCTTTTTCAGCAGCGCCGCGACGCCGGTGGTCAGGCGATCGACGATGCCATCCTTCCACTCGACGCTCTTGTTGATGTCCAGAGTTGGCGCCGAAACGCTGATGCCCAGGGCCGAATGCTGGCTGTGGTGTTGCGTTTGATGGAACTGCTCGGCGACGTGAATCAGTGCCTTGGACGGAATGCAGCCGATGTTCAGGCAAGTGCCGCCCAGGGATTGGCCTTCCACCAGGATGGTCGGGATGCCCAGCTGGCCGGCACGGATCGCGGTCACATAACCGCCGGGGCCGCCGCCGATGATCAGCAGCGTGGTGTTCAAAGTCTGCATTCGTTACTCCACAAACAGAGTGGCGGGTTGTTCGAGCAAGCCACGGATGGCCTGGATGAAGAGCGCCGCGTCCATGCCGTCGACCACGCGGTGATCGAAGGAGCTGGAGAGGTTCATCATCTTGCGGAYCACGATCTGGCCTTTGATCACCATTGGCCGTTCGATGATCTTGTTGACCCCGACAATCGCCACTTCCGGCAGGTTCAGCACCGGCGTGCTGACGATGCCGCCCAGGGCGCCGAGGCTGGTCAGGGTGATGGTCGAGCCGGACAGTTCATCGCGGCTGGCCTTGCCATTGCGCGCGGCAGTGGCCAGGCGAGCGATTTCCGCCGCGCTGTCCCACAGGCTGCGGGTTTCGGCGTGACGCACCACCGGCACCATCAGGCCAACGTCGCTCTGGGTCGCGACGCCGACGTGTACCGCACCGAGGCGGGTGATGACCTGGGCCTCGTCGTCGTAACGGGCATTCATTTGCGGGAAGTCGCGCAGGGCGACGACCATGGCGCGAACCAGGAACGGCAGCAAAGTCAGCTTGCCGCGAGTCGCGCCGTGTTTTTCGTTGAGGTGCGCGCGCAGCTCTTCCACAGCCGTGACATCGATTTCTTCGACATAACTGAAGTGGGCGGCACGCTGGGTGGCGTCCTGCATGCGCTGGGCGATCTTGCGGCGCATGCCGATCACCGGGATCTGCTGTTCATCGGTACGTTGGGCGTAAGCCGCCGCCACCGGTGCCGAAGCGTTCGACTGACCCTGGGCCAGGTAGGCGTCAAGGTCTTCGTGCAGTACGCGGCCGGCCGGGCCGGTGCCACGCACCAGGCGCAATTGAATACCGAGGTCCAGCGCATGCTTGCGCACGGCCGGGGAGGCCAGCGGACGCTCATCGGCTTCGCGAGCAACCATCGGGCCCTGGCATACGGCAGCTTTTGGCGCTGGGGCCGCGACCGATTTGCTTTCAACCACGGCTTCAACTTTGGGCGCGACCACCGGGGCTTCTTTAACGGGAGCCGGTTGCGCCGACTCCTTAACGTTGCCCGCGCCTTCGACTTCAATGCTGATCAGCACACTGCCAACCGCCATGACTTCGCCCGGCTGGCCGCCAAGGGCGATGACCTTGCCATGCACCGGCGACGGAATATCCACCATCGCTTTATCGGTCATGACATCGGCCAGCACCTGATCTTCGACGACCATGTCGCCGACCTTGACGTGCCAAACCGACAATTCAACTTCTGCAATGCCTTCACCAATGTCCGGCATTTTAATGACGTGCGTGCCCATTCAGACCTCCATGACCCGTTTCAACGCCGCGCCCACTCGGGACGGCCCTGGGAAATACGCCCACTCTTGCGCGTGCGGGTAAGGGGTGTCCCAACCGGTGACGCGTTCGATCGGCGCTTCCAGGTGGTGGAAGCAATGCTCTTGCACCAGCGACACCAGTTCGGCACCGAAACCGCAGGTGCGGGTGGCTTCGTGAACCACGACGCAGCGGCCGGTTTTCTTCACGGATTTGACGATGGTCTCCAGGTCCAGCGGCCACAGGCTGCGCAGGTCGATGACTTCGGCATCGACGCCGCTTTCTTCAGCGGCGACTTGCGACACGTACACTGTGGTGCCGTAGGTCAGCACGGTGACGTCCTTGCCCGGACGGGCGATCGCGGCAACGTCCAGCGGTACGGTGTAGTAGCCGTCCGGAACCTGTGCGGCGGGGTGTTTCGACCATGGGGTTACCGGGCGTTCGTGGTGGCCGTCGAAGGGACCGTTGTACAGGCGTTTGGGCTCAAGGAAGATCACCGGGTCATCGTTTTCGATGGAGGCGATCAGCAGGCCTTTGGCGTCGTAGGGGTTGGACGGCATGACGGTGCGCAGACCGCACACCTGGGTGAAGAGTGCCTCGATGCTCTGGCTGTGGGTCTGGCCGCCGTAGATGCCGCCGCCGCAAGGCATGCGCAGGGTCATCGGTGCGGTGAACTCGCCAGCCGAGCGATAACGCAGGCGCGCGGCTTCGGAAATGATCTGATCGTAGGCCGGGTACACGTAGTCGGCGAACTGGATCTCCACCACCGGGCGCAGACCGTAGGCACCCATGCCCACGGCAGTACCGACGATGCCGCTTTCGGAAATCGGCGCGTCGAACACCCGGGAGGTGCCGTACTTGCTCTGCAGGCCTTCGGTGCAGCGGAACACGCCGCCGAAGTAGCCCACGTCCTGGCCGAAGACCACGACGTTGTCGTCCCGTTCAAGCATCACATCCATGGCCGAGCGCAGGGCCTGGATCATGGTCATGGTGGTCGTGGTCATGGCGGTTTCCAGCTCGATTTTGTTGTTGTGATCGTTCATGTCAGATCCCCAACTCCTGACGCTGGCGCTTCAAGTGCTCCGGCATCTCTTTGTAGACGTCTTCGAACATGGTCGCGGCGCTCGGAATCTGGCCGCCGGCGAGGGTGCCGTACTGCTCGGCTTCTTTCTGTGCGGCGATCACTTCGGCTTCCAGTTCGGCGCTGACGGCGGCGTGTTCCTCTTCGGACCACTGACCGATCTTGATCAGGTGCTGCTTGAGACGCGCAATCGGATCACCCAGCGGGAAGTGGCTCCAGTCGTCGGCGGGACGGTATTTGGACGGATCATCGGAGGTCGAGTGCGGGCCGGCACGGTAAGTGACCCATTCGATCATGGTCGGACCGAGACCGCGGCGCGCCCGTTCGGCGGCCCAGGCAGAAGCGGAGTAGACCGCGACGAAGTCGTTGCCATCGACCCGCAGGGAGGCAATGCCGCAACCGACGCCACGACCGGCAAAGGTGGTGGCTTCACCACCGGCAATCGCCTGGAACGTGGAAATCGCCCACTGGTTGTTGACCACGTTGAGGATCACGGGTGCGCGGTACACGTGGGCGAACGTCAGGGCGGTGTGGAAATCCGACTCGGCGGTGGCGCCGTCGCCGATCCACGCCGAGGCGATTTTGGTGTCGCCCTTGATCGCCGAGGCCATGCCCCAGCCCACGGCCTGAATGAACTGGGTGGCGAGGTTGCCGGAAATGGTGAAGAAACCGGCGTCCTTGACCGAGTACATGATCGGCAGTTGCCGGCCCTTGAGCGGATCGCGCTCGTTGGACAGCAACTGGCAGATCAGGTCGACCAGCGGTACGTCGCGGGCCATCAGGATGCTTTGCTGGCGGTAGGTCGGGAAGCACATGTCGTCGATGTTCAAGGCCAGGGCCTGGGCGCTGCCGATGGCTTCTTCGCCAAGGCTCTGCATGTAGAACGACATTTTTTTCTGACGCTGGGCAACCACCATGCGGTTGTCGTAGATCCGCGTCTTGAGCATGGCGCGCATGCCCTTGCGCAGGATCGCCACTGGCAYGTTTTCAGCCCAGGGGCCGTGGGCATTGCCCTGGTCGTCGAGCACGCGGATAAGGCCGCGGGCCAGATCAGCCGTGTCAGCCGGTTCAACGTCGATTTGGGGTTTGCGCACCGTGCCTGCATCGGTCAGGTGCAAGWAGGAGAAGTCGGTTTTGCATCCTGGACGGCCMGAGGGTTCGGGG
>NZ_JBGCUL010000285.1:0-5158 GCF_054177685.1 Pseudomonas sp. P5_A2_2 | reverse complement strand
CCGAAGTCTCGCAGCGATCTCCAGTATCGCGGCGTGTATCGCTCACGTCATTCTGATCTGTCGTTGCGCTTTGGCCGGGCGGGTTCGCGGTCTCAACGATCCAATCTGGCTGAATGTGTGCCCAACCCCTAACATGGCGTGTCCAAAGCCACTTCCCCGGTGTGGCCTGAGCTGTTCACTCGAACGGCTGGAACTACCATGAAAGGATCTGGCGATGACAGCCCCCAGTGAATCGGCGACGTCTGTGAACAGCGGCACAACCAAGCGAATCGGGCTGCTCATTCTTCCTCAGTTCTCCATGATGGCCCTGGCGGGAGCCAGCGAGCCTTTGCGCGCGGCCAACCGGCTGTCCGGCAAAACGCTTTATGAATGGACCCTGCTCACGGAGTCGGGCGGACCGGTCAGTTCCAGCAGCGGTATCGAAATCCAGACTGTGCCGGTTGATCAGGCGCCGGAGCTGGATCGCATTTTTGTCCTGGCGAGCCTGGACATCGAACATCAGAAACCACCAAAAATGCTGCGCTTCCTGCAGCGCGCAGCGTTCCGCGGGATTACCGTCGGCGCATTGAGCACCGGTACGTTCATCCTTGCACGCGCCGGCTTGCTGGAAGGCAAGCGCTGCACCTTGCACTGGGAGTCCATTGGCCAGTTTTCGGAAGAATTCCCCTCGATCGAAGTCACCAAGGAGCTTTACGTCAACCATGGCAACCGCTGGACGTGCGCCGGGGGGACGGCGGCCATCGATCTCATGCTGGCACAAATCGCGCTTGATTTCGGTAACCAGCTCGCGGCGAGCATCGCCGAGCAATTTCTGCATGCCAGGATAAGAGCGCCGGAAGAGCATCAGCGGATGTCGATTCAGTGGCGGTTCGGCATTCACGATCGCAGGCTGACAGCCGCCATCGCCTTCATGGAGAACAATCTGGAGAACATCGTCGGCATCGAAGAGATCGCCGACCGTTGCAATCTGTCCCACCGTCAACTCGAACGGCTGTGGCATCAGCACTTCGGGATGACGCCGAAGAAGTTCTATCTGGAGCTCAGGCTGAACGAAGCACGCCGGTTGCTGCGTGAAAGCACCCAGCCCATTGCGTCCATTGCCTATAGCTGTGGGTTTGTCTCAGCGTCACATCTGGGGGCTGCTTACCGTCGTGTCTGGGGATGTACGCCTGGTGAAGAGCGGCGGAAATTTGATGATGCTCACTCCTGATTTCAGTTACTGAGCGCATGGGTCAACAAGCGCCAATCCCCTGAAAAGCCTCTGAACCAATCCTCTCTGTAAAATCCCATAGCTAGCTAATGACTCGCCCCGACAGGCGGTGCGCTCTGGCAAGCCTTGTCATTTGGCGATCCCGCATACTGCCGTCTGCAATCGACGCTGCACTTTGCATTGCGCATTGGTTGGCCGCGTGACGTCGTTTTTTTGATAGAAATCGTCGAACTCGAAGCTCAGAGTGCCTGCAGTAGCGCTGTAATGTTTCCTACAGATCCGGCGTTCAATTCCAGATGCACGGCCGATAAAAACAACAATGACGTACAGAAGGCATAACACATGGAAACCTTGAGTTTCATTCTGGAAAACGGCGGGTTGATCAGTCTGCTACTCGGGCAGCACCTGCTCATCGTGGCGGTAGCGGTGGGTTTGGCGATTCTGACCGGCGTGCCTGTCGGGATTGCGATCTCCCAGCACCCCAGAACGCGCCGCTGGGTCCTGGCCTTCGCCGCGGTCCTGATGACCATTCCTTCCGCCGCGCTGTTCGGGCTGATGATTCCGGCCCTGTCGCTGATCGGCTACGGGATCGGCGTCGTACCGGCGGTCATTGCGCTGTTCCTCTACTCCCAATTGCCCATCATCCGCAACACCACCACTGCGATCTCCAACATCGATCCGGCCTTGCGCGAAGCAGCGATCGGGATGGGCATGTCGACCGGGCAACGATTGCGCAAGGTTGAGCTGCCGATTGCGGTCCCGCTGATCATGGCGGGCGTGAGGATGGCGACCGTCATCAACATCGGCATCGCAGCCATCGCGGCCTACATCGGCGCCGGCGGCCTGGGCAGCCTCATCATTCGCGGCATCGCGCAATCGGATACCCGACAGCTGTTGGCCGGCGCGATCGTCATCAGTGTCATCGCCATTGCGGCCGATTACGCGTTGTACGGCTTGCAGCGCCTGCTGACGCCAAAAGGCCTGAACAAGAACAAAGTGGCCACCGGCCGAATGAAGGAAGCTACGACGTGATCCAGATCGAAAACCTCAACAAGCAATTCGGCTCAATCACTGCAGTAGAAGATGTCTCATTCAATGTTGAAGAGGGGCAGATCTGCGTACTGCTTGGGCCGTCGGGCTGTGGCAAGACCACGACGCTGAAAATGATCAACAGACTGATCACGCCTACCTCCGGCACGATCAGAATTGGAGGTCGCGATACGTCCGAACTGGACAGCGTCACCCTCAAACGCTCCATCGGCTATGTGATCCAGCAAGTCGGCCTGTTCCCGAACATGACCGTTGAGGAAAACATTTGCGTCGTTCCCAATCTGTTGGGGTGGGACAAAACCAAAAGCCGAAAGCGCGCCGCGGAGTTGCTGGAAGTGGTCGCGCTGGATCCGTCGAAATTTCTCAAGCGCTATCCGTGTGAGCTTTCCGGTGGTCAACAGCAACGCGTAGGCGTGGCCCGGGCCCTGGCAGCGGATCCGCCGGTGATGCTGATGGACGAGCCCTTTGGCGCGATCGACCCGATCAACCGGGAAGTGATCCAGGACGAATTCATGCGCATCCAGCGCCTCGTCAACAAGACCGTGCTGTTTGTCAGTCATGACATCGATGAAGCGGTGAAGATGGCGGATTGCGTCGCCCTGTTCCATAACGGAAAAATCCAGCAGTTCGGCAGCTCGGATGATCTGCTGGCCCGGCCCAACAGCGAGTTCGTGGCGAACTTCATGGGCGGCGACCGGATCATGAAGCGCCTGCGTCTGCTGCGTGCGGCTGACGTGGCCAGCAAGGTCCCGCCACTGGAACACATGCAGATCGTGGGCGGCAACAGCGCTGTCGTTTCGCAATCGCACCTGATCGTCAAGCCCGGGGATGACCTGCGCCAGGTGCTTTCGCAGTTGCTGGGTCGCGGCCAGGACTGGGCACTTTGCAACGACAGCGACGGACGTTTTATCGGCTATGTCCACCAGGCCRACATCCTGGCGCGACTGGTTGAAAACATTACTCCGGTGGTGCACTGACAATGTCTGACTTACTGATCGGATTGTGGAAAGGGCTGCAATTTTACTGGGGCGATATCAGCTACCTGACGGTCCAGCATCTGCAGATCGTGGCGGTCAGTGGGGTGCTGGCGCTGGTCATCGCGCTGCCGCTGGGCGTCTGGATGAGCCGTCCGGCGAACCAGCGTTACGCCATGGCCAGCATGCAGGTCCTTAACGTAGGGCAGGCGATCCCCAAGCTCGCGTTGCTGGCGTTGGCCATGAGTTTCATTGGTGTCGGCAGCGGCGCGGCCATCATCGGCTTGTTTGTCGCGACGTTGTTGCCCGTGGCAGTCAATACCTACGAAGGCCTGCGTGCGGTGCCGCAGCACCTGGTCGAAGCGGCCGAGGCCATGGGCATGACGCCACGGGAAACGCTGTGGAAAGTTGAAATTCCGAACGCGATGAACGTGATTTTCGCCGGCATCCGCACGGCGCTGGCGATCAACGTCGGTACCGCGCCGCTGGCCTTCCTGGTCGGTGGCGGTGGGTTGGGCGAGTTGATCTTTACCGGGATCGACTTGAACGACTTCGGCATGATGCTGGCCGGCGCCGCGGCGACCGCGCTGTTGGCGATTGCGGTCGATCTGGGCTGCGGCTTGATTCAAAACATTGCAGTGTCACGGGGCTTGAGGTTGGCCKGGCGCGAATGAATCTGAAGACCATAGACAAAAATCAATAATATGAGGTGCACGATGATTTATCGAATGCTGGCCAGTCTGATCTTTACCCTGAGTCTTGTTTGCGGTGTTGTGGGCAGTGCTTCTGCCAACAGCACGATTGTGGTCGGCGGCAAGAAGTTTACCGAGCAGCAATTGGTTGCCGAGATGACCGCTCAACTCCTGCGCGCCAATGGCTACAGTGTTGATAAACGCCCGGACCTGGGTTCTTCCGTATTGCGCGCGGCGCAAGAGAACGGTCAGGTCGATGTTTATTGGGAATACACCGGCACTTCACTGATTACTTACAATAAAGTCACGGACAAGCTCAACGCCGACGAAACGTACAAGAAAATCAGCGAGCTGGATGCGCAGAAAGGCATCACCTGGCTGAACCCTTCCAAGGCCAACAACACTTACGCCTTTGCCATGCGCAAGGAAGAGGCCGAGAAGGATGGAATCGCCTCGATCAGCGATCTTGCGCAGAAGATCGAAACAGGCAAGTCCTATAAGTTTGCCTCCAACGCTGAGTTCTTTTCCCGGCCTGATGGCCTGCGTCCTCTGCAAGAGACCTACAAGTTTGAATTTGAACGCAAGAACATCGTCCGCATGGACGGCGGGCTGACCTATCAGGCGCTCAGGGACGGGCAGGTCGATCTGGCCCTGGTCCTGTCGACGGATGGGCGGATTCCGGCCTTCGGCTTTGTGGTGCTGCAAGACGATAAAGGCTTCTTCCCCAGCTACGCGCTGACCCCGGTGATTCGCACTGAAGTGTTCAAGGCGAATCCAAAGATCGGCGAGTTGCTCAACGCCCTGTCGTCCAGGCTGGATGACGACACCATCGCGGGCCTCAATTCCCGGGTCGATGTCGGCCGTGAATCCATCGAGAGCGTGTCCCGGGAATTCCTGCAAAAGAATCAGTTGCTGTAGGAGCTGCCGAAGGCTGCGATCTTTGACGTAGCCTTCAGAACCTACCAGGGCCGGCGGATAACCCCGGCCTTTTTTCCCCTGCCTCCCATTCATTCCCTTGCACCCACATCAGGTGCGAGCTGGTTTCGTTCGCCTGTACCCACTCGGAGAATAACAATGCAGTTGAATAAAAAGTTCGTGGCGTGCTCGTTTTTGCTAATGGCAGCAAGTGCTCAGGCGGATGACAGTATCGAACGCATGACCCTCGCCGACATGCGTCATGCGTTGGACAACGGGACTCTCAGTTCCGAACATTTGGTGCAGCACTATCTGGA
>NZ_JBGCUL010000284.1:0-5168 GCF_054177685.1 Pseudomonas sp. P5_A2_2 | reverse complement strand
GCAGCGTGTTGCCATGTTGCCGCCATTGTGTGACTTCATGATCCAGGCGCTCGCTCCAGGCCGCGCGGTTGGGCAGACCGGTCAACGGGTCGACCAATGCCTTCTGACGCTGCTCYTCAAGGTGCTCACGGTAACCCTGGGCCTCCTGCTCCATATGTGCGACCCGCTCGGCCAGGCTGTGCAGGCGCGTAGCGACCTCTTGCTCGCGCTCATCGCGCTGTTTCTGGTGCTGGTCCATGGTGCCCAGCAAGCCTTCGAGATGGTTTTCCAGGACGTGCTTGAGATCTTCCAGGTCCGCGGCTTCCTGCATGCTGCTTTGCAAGCCATCGACCTGTTCGCGGATCTGCGTGTCCATCTGCCGCGCAGCCGAACGGTTGTCGGCGTGTCCTGCGGTGGCGGCCTGCAAGTTGCTCTGGAACGATTCGAGGCGCTCGTTCAGTCGTTGCAGATAGGCTTCGAACTCATGTTGACCGCTGTCGGTAATGGCCAGCATCAACGTGGCGAAGTCGTCGAGGATCGGCAGCAATTCGTACCAGTTCAAACCGTTTTTCAGACGATCGCGCATGGATTCGGCTTGCGGGCGATAACGTTCGGGCAATGTCAGGTCTTCGAGCAGTCCTAGCAGCGTGTCTTCGATGTGACTGGCCACCGAACTGTAGGAGGGCTCGGGGGAGTCCGGGAGTGCGTAGAGAATGTCGTGCTCGGATGGCGCCTGATCGGTGGCGACCACGTCCTCCGTCGGAACCGGAAGCACGGGCACACTATCCGTCGATGCTTGCGCGGTAAGCTCGTCGGGGTTTGGTTCCGGCTCAGGAGGTGTCGCGATGGTTTCCGGGGTCGGTTGCTCGGCCGATTCGATTTCTGTCGCGGCTGCTCTGGCTGGTTGAGGCTCCGCAGCCGGGGGTGCAAAAGCCACGGCTGGCTCAGTCGGCGCGGACTCGTCCTCAGCTCGCTCAACAGCGGGTACCTCGCAGATTACCGGCTCAATCACGACCGTGGCCGACTCGATAATCGCCGCAGGGCTCTCGGCTACAGGGGCAGCCAGCGCAGGAGAAATAGCCGTTGAGGCCGCCGTCTCCTCCGCTTCACGACCGCCGAACAACCGCTGCAGCAAGCCCGGCCGATCGGATTCCGTCGGGGTCTCCAGCTGACTCAGGGCCCTGCCTTGCAAGCCACTCAGCTCGCTGAGCAACAACGGTATCTCACGTGCCTGACTGACCCGCGCCTCCAGTTGCTTGGCGAAACTCTTGAGTGGTCGGCTCACATCCCGTGGCAGCGGCAATGTTTGCAGCTGAGTGACCAGCGCAGTCAGGGCAGCACTGGTCTGGCTGACTCGGGTTTCCCGACGCTGTTCAGAGTCGAGCACGGCTTTTTCCAGGCGCGGAATCAGCGCGGCCAGGCCGGCGTCCATGTCGTCGGTACGCACGACCTCACGCATTTCCTTCATGCATTGGTCAACGGCGCGGTCGGTTCCTTCAGCCGCCAGGGTGCTGCGCACCAGCCCACGACGCAGTAAGTCGAGCCGCGCGTCCCAGCGACGTTCGAGCTTTTCCTGTTGTTCGATGCTTTTGAGGTATTTCTCTTTCCAGCGCTGTGCTTCGTCGCTCATTCATGGGATCCGCGAAGGGCAGGACTCAACGCGGGCAATGCATCGGCCGTGAGCGAACCCGGCAGACGAATCTCTACCGCGACCGGCAGGTGATCGGAAATGGGCTGTGCCAGCACCTCGACCTTTTCCAGGGTCAGGCTCGGGCTCAGCAGGATATGGTCCAGGCAGCGCTGCGGGCGCCAGCTGGGAAACGTCGCTTCCAGTTGTGGCGCAAGCAGGCCGAGATCGCGCAACGCGGAGTTTTGCAGCAGGTCACTGGCATGGGTATTCATGTCGCCCATCAGTACCTGGTGTTTGTAATCGCCAATCAGATCGCGGATGTAGGCCAGTTGCAGGCTGCGCGCCCTGGCGCCCAAGGCCAGGTGCATCATGACCACCACCAGCGCTTCCGGGCCTTCGCCGAACCGTACCAGAATGGCTCCGCGACCTTTTGGCCCCGGCAACGGATGATCTTCAATGGCCCACGGGCGCAATCGACTGAGCACGCCATTGCTGTGCTGGGCCAGGCGACCGAGGTTGCGATTGAGTTGTTGATACCAGTAGGGGAAGGCGCCGAGCTGGGCCAGGTGTTCGACTTGATTGACGTAGCCTGACCGCAGGCTGCCGCCATCAGCTTCCTGCAAGGCGACCAGATCGAAATCGCCCAGCAGATTGCCGATTTTCTGCAGATTGTCGGCACGCCCGGTGTGTGGCAGCAGATGCTGCCAGCCCCGGGTCAGGTAATGCCGATAACGCTCGGTACTGATACCGACCTGGATATTGAAGCTGAGCAAGCGCAGACGACTGTCTACGGGCAGGCCCGTGGACTCCAGATGATGCTCGTTGACCCGCGGATCATGCCGGCCAACGACGCGTTCAGTACCCCATCGGCGCATGGCAGTGACTGCCCTTAGTTGGCGGCAGCCTTGTTAGCCGCCCGCTCTTTGTCGATCAGTTTGTCGGCCAGTTGCAGGGCCTGTTCGGCACCGCCGGCAGAACCCACGTCAAACCGGTACTTGCCGTTGACGATCATGGTTGGAACACCACTGATTTCATACTTCTTGGCCAGTTCACGCGCCTTGACGATCTGACCTTTGATAGCGAAAGAGTCGAAGGTCGCGAGGAACTTGTCCTTGTCCACGCCTTGGGTAGCGAGGAAGTCGGCCATGTCATCCTTGTCGGTCAGTTTCTTGTGTTCTTTCTGAATCGCGTTGAACACCGCGGCGTGAACGTTGTGCTCGACACCCATGGCTTCAAGGGTCAGGAACATCTGACCGTGGGCGTCCCACGGGCCACCGAACATCGCAGGGATGCGAACGAAGTTCACGTCCGAAGGCAACTTCTCCGCCCACGGATTGATCACCGGCTCGAAGGCATAGCAATGCGGGCAGCCGTACCAGAACAGCTCTACCACTTCGATCTTGCCAGGCACAGCGACCGGAACCGGATTGCTCAGTTCGACATAAGGTGCGGCGGGGGCGTCAGCGGCCTGGGCAGTCATGCCGAACAGGCTGGCAGCGGCAAAAACGGCGCTGATGATCAGATTACGCATGCTTCACTCCTGGACAAATTTTTTCGCCTCGCGCGACCTGTTATCAGACAGGTCCTGGCGGGCTTGAGTTCTGTAGTGTAACGGCAGCGGCCACAAAAAAGGGCGGCCAAGGCCACCCTTTTTATACTTGCTGTGACGGATTAATCGAGCGTTAACGTTGCAGGCGATAAGCACCCTGTTCAACGCCCGATCCGCCGGCCTTAGTGCAGGCCCTGAATGTAGCTGGACACCGCGGCGATGTCTTCGTCGCTCAGCTTTTTGGCAATGGTCTGCATGGGTTTGGTGTCGCCGTCGTTGTTGCGGCCGCCTTCTTCCTTGCGGAAATCGGTCAGTTGCTTGGCGATGTACTGAGCGTGCTGGCCTCCCAGGTGCGGGAAACCGGCGGGGGCGTTGCCCGCGCCATTTGGCGAATGGCAACCGGTGCAGGCTGGCATACCCTTGCCCATATCACCGCCACGGAACAAGGCTTCACCGCGAGCGACGACTTTCGGATCGGCGGCACCGACGCTGCCTTTCTGGCTGGCGAAGTAGGCGGCGRTGTCCGCCAGGTCCTGATCGCTCAGGTTGGTCAGCAGACCGGTCATTTCCAGAACGGTGCGCTTGCCCGACTTGATGTCGTGCAATTGCTTGGTCAGGTAGCGTTCACCCTGACCCGCCAGTTTTGGAAAGTTTGGCGCCATGCTGTTGCCATCCGGGCCGTGGCAGGCGCCACATACGGCAGCTTTGGCCTGGCCGGCTTTTGCATCACCCGGTTGTACTGCCTCACCTGCAGCATGGGCCATGCCGGAGATGCCCACGGTCAACAGCAGACTCACGATCAATTTCTTCATCAGCTAATCCAACTACGGCTAAGGGTTAAGAGTTATGGACCGGGCTTACTCGCTCATCCAAAGGATGATGGCTTGGTAATCCTCGGCACTGCAGTCCATGCACAAACCACGCGGCGGCATCGCCTTGAAACCCTGGGTCACGTGTTGCACCAGCGTCTCCATACCTTTCGCCAACCTCGGCGTCCAGGCTTCCTGATCGCCTTTTTTCGGCGCCATGGGGAGTTGGCCGGAATGACAGGCACCACAAACACGGTTGTACACAGCTTGCGGTTCCTGTGTAGCCTGAGCGCTGTAAAGCGGCATCAAGACACCGGCAGCTAGCAGCCATTTCGTCATAAAACGACCTTTTCAGGGTTGAGAGCGTGCTGCGTTCTAGTGCGCAATCAAGGTCTGTCGCTCTCGTGAACTTCATCCTACGCTGGGACAAAGCGCACACAAAATCTGCGGCATTATATACTGGCGTCACTGAAACGGAAGCGACACTGCTTGCCGCACCCATTCCTGGCGCCGCCCACATCGGAAATCCCATGCAACTCAAGAATCCCATCCTCGGTCTGTGCCAACAGTCCACCTTCATGCTCAGCGCAGCCAAAGTCGACCAATGTCCGGATGACGAGGGCTTCGAAGTCGCCTTCGCCGGGCGTTCCAACGCCGGCAAGTCGAGTGCCTTGAACACCCTGACCCATGCCAGCCTGGCGCGCACCTCGAAAACCCCGGGGCGCACGCAACTGTTGAATTTCTTCAAGCTAGACGATGAACGCCGTCTGGTCGACCTGCCGGGCTACGGTTATGCAAAAGTACCGATCCCGCTCAAGCAACACTGGCAGCGTCACCTGGAGGCGTACCTGGGTGGTCGCGAGAGTTTGAAAGGTCTGATCCTGATGATGGACATCCGCCATCCGATGACCGATTTCGACCTGCTGATGCTCGACTGGGCCGTGGCTGCCGGCATGCCGATGCACATTCTGCTGACCAAAGCGGACAAGCTGACCTATGGCGCGGCCAAGAACACGCTGCTCAAGGTTCAGGCGGAAATTCGCAAGGGCTGGGGTGATCTCGTGACGATCCAGCTGTTTTCGGCCCCGAAACGCATGGGCCTGGAAGACGCCTACACCGTACTCGCTGGCTGGATGGAGCTGGCGGACAAGGGTGCCGAGGTAGAAGCCCAGTAAGCAGCGAAGRCTGCCTGGGGCGCCCC
>NZ_JBGCUL010000283.1:0-5174 GCF_054177685.1 Pseudomonas sp. P5_A2_2 | reverse complement strand
GGATGCCGTCAGTCAGGTGGATGTTGTCCCCGGTGAAGCGATACACACCGCTGTTGGCGTCGATGCCGACGGTCGACAGGAACAGGCCGATCRGCGCCGCGATGAACGTTTTCAACGGACGGTCACCGGCCATGCCGCCAAGGCAGACAATTGCAAACACCATCAGCACAAAGTATTCCGCCGGCCCGAAGGCAATCGCCCATTTCGCCAGCAGTGGGGCGAACAGCACCATGCCGCAAGTCGCGATGAAGGCACCGATGAACGAGCTCCATGCCGACAGCGACAGCGCGACACCGGCCAGGCCCTGGCGGGCCATCGGGTAGCCATCGAGGGTGGTCATCACGGTGGACGCTTCGCCCGGAATGTTCAGCAGGATCGAACTGATCCGGCCGCCGTATTCGCAACCCAGGTACACCGCCGCCAGCAGGATCAGTGCCGACTCCGGTGGCAGGCCGAGGGCGAATGCGATCGGGATCAACAGTGCGACGCCGTTGATCGGCCCCAGGCCCGGCAACAGGCCGACCACGGTGCCGATCAGGGTGCCGCACAGTGCGGTCACCAGGTTGTACGGGCTCAGCGCGACGCCGAAGCCCTGACCYAAATAGCCAAGAGTATCCATATCAGTTCTCCAGAACGTCGAGCAGGCCGAGGGGCAGCGGTACGTCCATCACGCGGTCGAACAGCAGATAGAGACCGACGGCCATCAGGCTGATGATCACGATGCTGGGTACCCAGCGGCCGCCATACAGGCGCGCCATCGGCACACCGGTCAGGATGCTGGCGACGATGAAGCCCAGGGGTTCGAAGGTGCCGGCGAATACCAGCAACAGCACTACGCAGATGCCGATCTTGGTCAGGGTCTCGCGATCCAGCGGCGGCTCGTCATCGCTGTGCTTGATCGGCGCAGGACGGAACACCATGTACAACAGTGCCGAGCCCATCAGGCCGAGCATCAACAACGGGAAGGCCCGAGGTCCCACCGGTTCGTAGGAAAAAGCCGCTTGATACGGCCACGCCATCAGTGCCAGGCCGATACAGACCAGCAACAGCACCGAAGCAAAAATGCGTTGTAAGAGCATGAGGAACTCCTGGGCTGCGGCTCCGCCAAAACGGAGCCGCAACCGCTAGACAGAGACGATCACTGGATCAGGCCGAACTCTTTGGCCAGCACTTTGTAGTCCGCGACCTGCTTCTTCACGTAGGTGTCCAGCTCCGGGCCGGTCATGGCGAACGGGAAGAGCTCGCGCTGATCGCGCAGCTTGGCGAAGTCTTCGGAGGCCAGCAGTTTGTCGAAGGCCGCTTTCCACCAGGCGTAGTCTTCATCGCTGACTTTTGGCCCGAGGTAGAAGCCGCGCACCACCGGCCAGACAATGTCATAGCCTTGCTCGCGTGCTGTCGGAATGTCCTTCATTTCCGGCTGGTCCAGACGCTTGTCGGAGAACACTGCCAACAAACGCATGTCACCGCTCTGGATGTGCGGCATGGAGTCGGAGATGTCGGTGCTGCCAACCTGGATGTGGCCGCCGAGCAGGGCGGTGGCAATCTCGCCGCCACCTTCGAGGGCAACGTAACGCAAGTCGCGCGGGTTGATCCCGGCAGCCTTGGCGATCAGCGCGGTTTGCATCCAGTCCTGGCTGCCGACGGTGCCGCCGGAACCGATCACTACTTTGCTCGGATCTTTCTTCAGTGCCTGGACCAGATCGTCCAGAGTCTTGTAAGGAGAATCGCTTTTAACCGCGATGGCGCCATAGCTGGTACCAACGGCGGCCAGCCAGCGCACGTTGCTTTCATCGAAGCGACCGAACTTGCCTTGCGCCAGGTTCAGCAGCGAACCACTGGACCAGGCCACCAGGGTGCCGGCATCGGCCGGACGCTGGGCGACCACCGCGTTGTACGCTACCGCGCCGACACCGCCGGGCATGTAGGTCACGCGCATTGGCTTGGTCAGCAGTTTTTCGTTGACCAGCGCGCTTTGCGCCAGTTTGCAGGTCAGGTCGAAACCACCGCCGGGCGAGGCCGGGGCGATGCATTCCGGACGTTTGGGTTCGGCGAGCGCTTGGCCGGTGAGCAGCAGGACGCTGGCGGCGAGGGCTAGTTTACGCATTGACAGGTTCATTCAAGTCTCCTTGGGAGTTGTTGTTATTGACGTACTGAATTACCAAAGGGCAACGCTATAGCTCACCAGCAGACGCACTTCATCGGCATCGCGAGCGGAGTAGTTGGAACGGTAGGTGGCATTGCGCAGACGCACGGCGACATCCTTGAGCGCGCCGCTTTGTACAACATATTTAATCTCGCTGTTGCGTTCCCATTCTTTGCCTTCGTCACCGTTCTTGAGCTTGATGTTGTCACCGCTCACGTAACGGCTCATGAAGGTCAGGCCGGGGACGCCGAGGGTGACGAAGTCGAAGTCATAACGCGCTTGCCAGGAGCGCTCTTGGGCGCCGGCAAAGTCGTTGATCTGCACGAAGTTCACCAGATACGGGTCGCTGCCATCCACATAGGGGAACGCGCTGTCGCCGGACATGTGCTGGTAGCCCGCGCTGAACTTATGCCCGCTCAAGGCGTAACTCACCAGACCGTTGAGGGACTTGTTGTCGATCGGGCCGCCGCGGGCCTCGCCCTGGTCATCACTGATGGCAAATCGCAGGTCGCTGGCAAAGGTGCCAGGGCCGAACGKCTGCGCAGCAACCAGCCCGAGATAGTGCTGGTTGTAGACTTCATCGAGTTGCGCGAAGTGGTAGCTGCCGGTGATTTTGTCGGTGAACTTGTAGTCCACGCCGCCAAAGTCGAAGTGCTTGCCGGCCACGGTGCCAGCGAAGCGGCCGTTCTTGTTGTTGAGGGCGATGTCCTCGAAGTCGGTGCTGTCGCGATCCTTGGCCTTGTCCAGACGCCCGCCGGTGAAGGTCAGGCTCTTGATTTCCCTGGAGGTCAGCATGCCGCCCTCAAACGTCTGCGGCAGGATGCGCCCATCGTTGGGTTTGAGGATCGGCAGTTCCGGAATCAGGGTGCCGATTTTCAGCTCGCTGGCGGAGATTTTCACTTTGCCGGTCAGGCCGAGTTTGGAGTATTCGTCGACGGCTCGCCCATCGTCAGTCGGCAGCAGGCCGGTACCGGTGCGGTCAGGGCTTGAATCGAGCTTGACCCCCATCATGCCCAGCGCATCGACACCGAACCCCACGGTGCCGTCGGTGTAGCCTGATTTCAGATTGAGCATGAAACCCTGGGCCCACTCGTCACGCTTGGACTGTTGGGCACTGGTACMGTCGCGATAATCGCGATTGAAGTACATGTTGCGGGTTTCGAAAGTGGCCGAGCTGTTGTCAAAGAATGCGGCCTGGCTCAACGGTGAAAAACCGGCAAGGGCGGCAGCGCTGGCAAGCGCAGCGTGGCTGAAACGGGAGAGGCGGGCAGGCGCGATAGCCTGGGTCTGCAGGGACTGCATGGATGACTTACTCCGTTTATTGTTCTTATTTGTCGAAAACGCTTCGAGGCGTTTTTCGTATCGCTGTGTGGCTGCAGCGACGGCAGTCGAAACTGTCCGTGGTCCGACTCTAACGGGCTAACCTTTCGCTAACCTTTCAGAAGGCTTTCACGATTTTTCGGGCTTCACAGCGACGGATGCCGCTGTAAACTCCGCGCCAAAGAATGGCGTCGACCATCCCTGAATGAGGTAAAGATCCATGCGTGTTCTGCTCGTCGAAGACCATCTGCAGCTCGCCGAAAGTGTCGCTCAGGCGCTCAAGAGCACCGGGCTGACCGTGGACGTTCTGCACGATGGCGTGGCAGCCGACCTGGCGCTGGGCAGCGAGGAATACGCCATGGCGATCCTCGACGTCGGCTTGCCGCGCATGGATGGTTTCGAAGTGCTGGCGCGCTTGCGGGCGCGGGGCAAGAACCTGCCGGTGTTGATGCTGACCGCCCGCAGCGACGTCAAGGACCGGGTCCACGGCCTGAACCTCGGCGCCGACGACTACCTGGCCAAGCCATTTGAACTGACCGAACTCGAAGCCCGGGTCAAAGCCTTGTTGCGCCGCAGCGTGCTGGGTGGTGAGCGCATTCAGCGTTGCGGTGTGCTGGCCTATGACCTGGAAACCCGGCGCTTCACCCTCGGCGAAGAGTTGCTGACCCTGACCTCCCGCGAGCAAGCCGTGCTCGAAGCCCTGATCGCGCGCCCCGGTCGGGTGATGAGCAAGGAGCAACTGGCCTCGCAGGTGTTCGGTCTCGATGAAGAGGCCAGCCCCGATGCGATCGAAATCTACGTGCACCGCCTGCGCAAGAAACTCGATGGCCAACCGGTCGCCATCGTGACCTTCCGCGGCCTCGGTTACTTGCTGGAAAGCCGCGATGCATAGTCCGAGCAGTCTGCGCTGGCGGTTGCTTTGGAACCTGGCGCTGTTGCTGGTGGTGTTGATGCTGGCCAGCGGATTGAGCGCCTACTGGAACGGTCGTGAAGCCGCCGACACGGCTTATGACCGGACCCTGCTGGCGTCGGCGCGGACCATCGCCGCCGGCGTCTCCCAGCGCGATGGCTCCCTGAGTGCCGACGTGCCCTACGTGGCCCTCGATACTTTTGCCTACGACAGTGCCGGGCGAATTTTCTACCTGGTCAACGACATCAATCAGAAGCTGATTTCCGGTTACGAAAACCTGCCCGCGCCACCGCCGGGAACGCCGCGCACTGATGACTATCCGGCGCTGGCACGTTTCTACAACGC
This sequence comes from Pseudomonas sp. P5_A2_2, assembly GCF_054177685.1. NCBI lineage: Bacteria > Pseudomonadati > Pseudomonadota > Gammaproteobacteria > Pseudomonadales > Pseudomonadaceae > Pseudomonas > Pseudomonas sp. P5_A2_2. The sequence continues at coordinate 456 of NZ_JBGCUL010000283.1, read as the reverse complement.
CCAGTACCGCGGGCAGAACGTGCGAGTGGTGAGCCTGCTCAAGCCCGTGAGTGAGCCGAACATGAACGGCATGGCGGAAATTCGCGTGGCGGAAACCGATGAAGCGCGCGTCAGCATGGCCCGCAGTCTGGCGGCGGATACGTTGCTGCGCCTGGGCATGCTGGCAATCGGTGCGTTGATGCTGGTGTGGTTTGCGGTGAGTGCCGCGTTACGTCCGCTTGAGCGCTTGCGCACGGCGGTGGAAGAGCGCCAGCCGGACGATCTGCGCCCCTTGCCGCTGGTGGAAGTGCAGCGCGAATTGTGGCCGCTGGTGCGCGCCCTCAATCACTTTACCGAGCGCTTGCGCGGACAGTTCGAGAAGCAGGCGCAATTCATTGCCGAAGCCGCCCACGAACTGCGCACGCCATTGGCAGCACTCAAGGCGCGACTGGAGCTGGGCATGCGTTCGGCCGAGCC
>NZ_JBGCUL010000282.1:0-5200 GCF_054177685.1 Pseudomonas sp. P5_A2_2 | reverse complement strand
ACCGACCCCGGCGCAATCGGGCAGAGGTGCATCCAGCCGTACTTCACCGCTGTCCAGGTCCCAGATGAAAAAGCGGTTGCCCCGCGGTGCGGTCAACGCCACCAGGCGCAAGTCACTGTGTACCGCGACGCTGGCGGTGTAATGCCCCATGGCCTGCAACTGGTGCTCGGGCACCGGGAACGCGACGAAAGGCTGACCGGGACGCTTGATCGCCAACAGTTCGGACGACTCATGGGCCGCGCCCATGAACTGCTGGCTGGCGACGATGGTGCCGTCGCTGGCGATGGCCAGATGGCGCACGCTGTTCATCTGCTGGGCGAGGGTTTCCTTGCTCAGCAGGGTGCCGTCACGTTGCATCAGGACCAGGCTTGGTTCCATGGCGTTGAGGTTCATCTCAACCCGGCTTTCGGCCTCGGTGCGAATCCCGCCGTTGGCCACCACCAGGGTTTCGCCATCGGGCATCCACGACACCTGGTGCGGCCCGAGGCCGTGGGTGGAAATCTCACCGCTGTGCACCAGCCGTTCGCCTTCGAATCTGTACACGCCGAGCAGGCCGCGACCCGGATCGCTGGTGTCGTTTTCGGTGGCGTACAGCCAGTCGCCGCTGTGGTGAATGACCGCGTGTCCGTAGAAGTGCCGGTTCGGCTGTGACACCACGGTTTGCAGGAGCGCGCCGTCGCGCAGGTCGATCAGGTAGCTCTCGGTACCCGGGCGGCGGGCGACAAACAGCGCAATCGGCAGTGTCGGGTGGTTGATGATGTCGTGGCAACGCTGGCCGACCCGGGTGGCGAACACCTGGGTGCCATCGAGTCGATAACCGACGGCGTAATGCCGGCCATCGGTATCGTCCCGTGCCGACAGCAACAATGGACTCTTGTCCTTTTGCTTGAACAGCTTCCAGCCGCTCAGCGTCACTGCACCCAGCAGCAAACTACCTAATGTCAGAACCTGGCGTCGCAGCATGGAACGGGCCCTCATCAGTCACCGTCGTTGGCGTTGAAGCCCAGTTGGATGCCCAGCGCTTTGGCCAGATCAGCCTCGTGCAGACGATGTACAACGTTGAGGCTTTCGTACAGGTCATTGAGCTGCTGGCGGCCGGCGTCGTCACCGAGCATTTCGGTCAGCGAGCGCTGGTTGCTGGCGAACAGTTTCAGCGAGGCGGCATAGGCGGCATCGATCTTGTCGGCCAACGGTTTCTGCTCGCTCGGCAACAGGCTGCGCAGGCCTTTGTTGTCCACGCCTTCCCAGACCGTTTTGGCGGCCGCGAGGCTGGCTTCGAGGCTGGTCAGGGACGACTGGCTGCGCCATGCATCGGCCTGGAACGGTTGCGGCACGCCCTTGGTCTGGCGGCCCATCGGCGTGCCGAGTTTTTTCTTCAGGGTGTCGATGGCCGTGACTTGCACGCGCAGCAGATCGGCGATCGCCTCATGGGAGTCCGCGTAGCGCTGGTTCGGGAATTTGCTCATTTGCGCGAGCATGCCATCGGTGTTGTTCCAGGTTTGCAGAATCTCTTCGGCCAGTTGCTTCTGGCGTTCGCCAATCGCGACCAACAGCGGGCAGTACTTGGCCTTCTGTTCAGCGTTGGCCACATCAGGCTTGCTGTCGAACAGAATGTATTCGTAAGCCGAAAGGCCCTGTACTACGACGCTGGATTTGGCCAGAGCAGCGGCATCGATCTGTGGCTGGGCGGTGACCAGTTGCTCCACCTGACGGCCGACCAGGTTTTTCTTGTCCGGCCAGAACTGTACTTGCCACGAACGGTTGCCTTCGGCCAGCGGCCCGATCAGCAGCGGTTGCAGTTCGGCCCAGGCCTTTTGCGCGTGCAGGAAATCGGCACGAGCGGTTTCCAGGGTTGCCTTGCCTTCGCAGTAGGCGAGGGCGCTGACCGCCAATTGACGGTCGGCTTCAACCCAGCGGGTATAGGTCGGCAGGATCACCGACTTGGCGATGGCCGACGACGTGACCGCTTGTGGGTCTTGGGGCGAGCAGGCGCCCAGGGCGAGTGCGGCAAGGCTGGTGAACAACAGTTTGGGACGGAACATGTCGGGCTCCCGCGAGTGGAATGCGTGTTAAAGGGAATTCAGGAACGCCAGCAACGCAGCGCGTTGCTCGGCATTGAAAGACAAAACCTGTTGCTGCGCCGCTGTCGCCTCGCCGCCATGCCAGAGCACGGCTTCGAGCAGGTTGCGGGCGCGGCCGTCGTGCAGGAACTGGGTGTGGCCGCTGACCGCCTGTGTCAAGCCGATGCCCCACAAGGGCGGGGTACGCCACTGGCGGCCGCTGGCCTGGAATTCGCTACGGTTGTCGGCCAGGCCGTCGCCCATGTCATGCAGCAGCAGATCGCTGTACGGGCGAATCACTTGATTGGCCAGTTCAGGTTCGGCGGCGTTGGCGGCGGTGGTGTATTTCGGGGTGTGACAGGACTGGCAGCCCGCCTGATAAAACAGGGACTTGCCGGCCAGCACTTCAGGTGCGTTGACGTCACGACGGGCCGGTACGGCGAGGTTACGGCTGTAGAACAGCACCAGACGCAGGATGTTGTCGCTGACTTCCGGCTCGCCATTCGGGCCGTTGCCACTGGGTGCCTGTTTGCAAGCCGTTTGCGCGTCCGTGCAGTCATCAAAGGGTCTGAGGCTGGTCGTGAGGCCCATATCACCCGAGAACGCGTGAACATTTTGTTGATTGAGGGTCGGTTGTCCGGCTTTCCAGCCAAATCGTCCCAACACTGTCTTTTGTTGGGCATCGTCCCACACCTGGTTCGGGCGTCCGGCGATGCCGTTGTTCGCCTTGGCCTGTGCCTCGGCATTGGCCAGGATCGCTTCGTCGGGGATCGATTCGAGCAGGCCCAGGCCAATCATCGGCGGCGCTACACGTGCCGAGAAACGGGTGTCGGGGTGCATCGGGCCGTAGCCCAACTGGGTGATGTTGAGGCTTGGTTTGCGCAGTTCGACTTCGGTGCCGTCCTTGAAGCGAACCTGCACGGGGGTGTAGTCGACTCGCACTTTGCCTTCGGGGGCCACGCCGGGTACGGCCATGTCCTGGAACTGACCGCCGTAGACGGGCTCCGGCACTACGCCAAGCTGTTCGATGACCTTGGCATACGCCGGGGCGTCGGGAATCGACAGGCGTACCAGCATCGACACGGCGTTCACATCGTCCGGAGTCGGCGGATGGCCGCGGCCGTCCTTGATGTGGCAGCCCTGGCAGGCATTGGTGTTGAACAGTGGACCGAGGCCATCGCGGGCGGTCGTCGTCGACGGGGCGATCACCCAAGGGCTGCGGAAGAAACTGTTGCCGACACTGAAATCCACGCGCCGTGACGGCGGCAGATTCGCCGAGGGCATGGAAAACGCGTTCTGATCGGTCTTGCGCACTGTCGCACTGCCGCCGGAGCGGGCTTCACCGGGTTCTGCCCGGGTGAATTGCGGGGCGTCATCGCAGGCACTCAGGCCCAGGGCCAGAAACAGTGCGGACAAGCGAAGAGGCAGCGAGGGCATCAGACATCCTGCAAGACGAGCAAAACAAGGGCGCAAAGTCTAACAGGGGATGGGAATTTGAATAAGAGGAATTATCGTTTGCTTGATGTGGGGCAATTGTCGCGGCCAACCCGGCCCCCTGTGGGAGCGAGCTTGCTCGCGATGGGGCCGTGTTAGTCGACATCAACTTTGAATGACATACCGCATCGCGAGCAAGCTCGCTCCCACAAGGGGGACTGCGTGTAGCAGGTAAGAAAAAGGCGACCCGAAGGTCGCCTTACTGATCACTCAGCCAGCGTTGATCAGAATTCGTGATCAGCGTTGTCCGGGTTCAGGTCGTTGATGCCCAGTTTGCCAGCGGCGGCTTCGATCGAACCGGTCTGCTTGACCAGCGATGCGATAGCGTCGCGGACGATCTGGTTGCCCGCAGTGTTGCCGGCAGCGATCAACTGGTCGTAGTGCTCACCCTTGTTGGCGTGGTCGACCATGACCTGGATCTTGGCTTCGGTAGCAGCCAGGTCGTCTTTCAGTACGGTGTCAGCGGCCGGATCAGCCTTGGCCACCAGGGACGACAGGCTGGCGCCAGTCATTTTGGTGCCGTCGACACGGGTGTATTCACCCAGGTACACGTTACGGATGCCCTTGGCATCGTAGAAGTGCGAGTTGTGGGTGTTGTCGCTGAAGCAATCCTGTTCGTCTTCCGGGGAGTTGGCTTCCAGGGAAACCTTCATGCGCTCGCCCGCCAGTTCGCCCAGGGACAGGCTGCCCATGCCGAACAGCATTTTGCGCAGGCCGGTTTCAGCCGGTTCCGCTTCCAGGGTGGCGCGGTAGTTGTCGGCCACGTTCGGCTTCCAGTTACCGACCATTTCCTCCAGGTCGCTGACCAGCAGCTGAGTCACGGACTTCAGGTAGGCACGACGACGATCGTTGTGACCGCCAGTGGCGCCTTTGCCTTCCAGGTAGTCCGAAGCCGGACGGTTGCCGGCGCCAGGACCGGTACCGTTCAGGTCCTGGCCCCAGAGCAGGAATTCGATGGCGTGGTAGCCGGTGGCGACGTTGGCCTCGGAACCGCCCAGCTCGTTCAGGCTGGCGAGTTTTTCCGGGGTGATGTCTTTGACATCGACCTTGTCTTCGCCGATCTGCACTTGAGTGTTGGCGATGATGTTGGCGGTGGCACCCGGGTTGCCCAAGGCGTGTTCGTAGGACTTGTCGACGTAGTCGATCAGGCCTTCGTCCAGCGGCCAGGAGTTCAGCTGACCTTCCCAGTCGTCAATGATGGTGTTGCCGAAGCGGAACACTTCGCTCTGCAGGTAAGGCACGCGAGCGGCAACCCAGGCTGCCTTGGCGGCTTTCAGGGTGTCGGCGTTCGGCTTGGCGAGGAAGGCGTCGACGGCGGTTTGCAGGGTCTTCGCGGTGGATTCGGCATCGCTGTAAACGGCGAAAACGATGTCGGCGTAATGGGCGACAAYGGCTTTGGCGGCGGCTTCGTCGACTTTACCGGCAGCGGCAGGCGCAGCGGCTGGAGCAGCCGGGGCAGTCGCAGTGCTGGCAGCTGGTGCAGGCGCGGCAGCTTTTTCCTGGTCTTTACCTTCGCCGCAACCGGCGAGGGAAATAGCGATGGCCAACAGACTGGCGGTAGCCAGAGGCATACGAATCATGGCGAACATCCTGCTTCGATAAGGGGTGGAGTGGTGCGATGCGCACGCAAAACTGCGACATAATGC
>NZ_JBGCUL010000281.1:0-5209 GCF_054177685.1 Pseudomonas sp. P5_A2_2 | reverse complement strand
ACGTTACGGTTTTCGCCCAGATGCGGACTGTCCAACAGCCACTCCGCCACGCGCATGGAAAAGCKCTTGGTAGGGGCAATAGTGGGTTGTGTGGAGGAAGAGGAAACAGACGCTGAGCGAAACTTCATAAAGCACTGTGGGGCAGATCGGAAGGCGCGCAACTTTACTCTCTTTTTCTTACAGGTAAAGCTGAAAATATCCCGGCACACCCGTCCTAGAGCAAGCGCTCGGGACAATCCACAGAAGCTGTGGATAACTCAGTGGACAACCGCGCCTGAACCCGCTCAAAGCCCTGTGGAATGGGGCTCGCAGTCAAACTGACGATTTTTTCACCAGTTAAAAAAAGCGATGTTTTTCATTGACTTAAATTTTGGTTACAGGCAGCCATTGCGCTTGAACATGGGATGACAGCGGGGTGACAGACCGCGCAACTAATGTGCACAAGTCCCTTTGCGACGGTTATATCCATGCACTTTTTCGGAGCGTTTTTTGGTCATGCCTGGGGATAAGCCTTGGCAAACCCGGCGTTTAGACAGCTGCGTTGCTACTAACCTCGACAACCGATGGTCGGATATTGTTCTGCTACGGGGCATATCAATCGCAGGCAGCGCAGCTTCATACGCTTGGCTACAGGGCAAAACAGCCCGATCGGGCACCTGCCGGGAAATTTTTTTGCTAACACACTTCCCTTGGCCAGTTCAATCCGTTAGTATCCGCGGCGTTAGTACCAAGCTGAAAGTCAATTCTGGTCGAACAAATCCCCCGGTCAGCCTTCCCAAAGGAAGCCTCCACCGAGCAAGCGGGATCGACCACCTCGATGGTTTCCAGGTAAATMTTGCGCCGACACAACCTTTGAATCGAAAGCAAAGGGTGTTGCTCCGCCTGCTTACTCTGCTCGAACCAACCTGCAAATTGATCAGGATCTTCACCCCGGGCCCAGAACCTTTGCCCTTGATGTGTTGCCTGCCCTCCTAAGTACCTACCTGCCAGCCCAAGCGCGCCAATTTGTCAGCGCTTCAAACTGGCTGCTTTGTTCCAGTCGGGTTCTTCGTTCGACCAATGGTGGTCGTCGTCACTGGAACGTTTTAACTTTGCACGGCTCTTATCCGTGTCGCTTGTAGGAACACCAATTATGTCCACTCAAATCCACACTCAGGATGCCATTCGCACCCTAACCAACGCTTTTGCACCAATGAACTGCCTGATCATGGCCGCTCGCAAAGGCTGCTTCAGCTTCACCCTGGTCAACGAACACGGCATCGCCCGTCACAGCGAACGCCTGTACCCCGATCAATACTCCAGCGCCGAGCCGCTGCAGGCCGTGATCGAGCGTACCCGTCAGGCACTGGTTGCCTGAAACGCCAGAAAGGCTGAAAACCCGAAAGCCCTGCCCGAAAAGCAGGGCTTTTTATTGCCCAATGTTTCCCTTTCCTCGCACCATGACTAAGCACGATCCGATATAACGGTTATAACTGCTCGCTGGAAATATTTTAAAAACAGGCCTTTACAGCGCGAATATGACACTACACTTCAACTCAAGCGGCTTGACCCGCTTGCGGCGAGCCTGAGTCGATTCACAGCTGCCAAGGCCCCTTTCAGGTATCGCCGTCCAATTCAGGTTTCGAGGGTTTTATGGGTATCGCCGCCAGCGAACTGTGCCGTTATGTGATTCGTCCGACATTGATCTACCTCGGACGCCATAGCGCTACTGCCGAATCCTTGCTGCTGGGCATTGCCGCCAGCCAGTCCGCCCTTGGTTCCGCCCTGCATGACCGCCGTGGGCACGGCCTGTACCGCATTGCCGAGCCCCGCCACCAGGCCCTTTGGGACCATTACCTGGCCCTTGATCCGGAGCGTGCAAGCCTGGTCCGTGGCCTGGCCAGCCAGCATGCGTTTCTGAGTGGCCCGCACCTCGAATTGACCGTCAACCTGCGTTACGCCACAGCCATCGCCTGGCTGCTGGTGGAAGAACAGAATCCCCCCCTCCCCGCCCCTGATGATTTGTTGGGTATGGCCAGAATCTGGCGCCAGACCTTTCAGCCCCAGGGACGTCTGCGTGATTTCACCAGCGCCTGGCAAACCTGTGTTTCACCCCTGAATCAGGTCGCCTGCTGACACACTTGGATCCAAAGATCGCGAAACATGCCGCGATTTTGGTCGGATTGTCCTACAAAACCGCTCTAAATCAAGCGATACAGCCTATGGCGCCGGGACGAAAATGTTGGTAGTTTTCGCCCCGGTGATCATCAGGAATTCTAATAATGAAAAAAGTAATGCTCAAAACCACCATTAGCCTCGCCGTTGCCATCGCATCCACCCAGATCTTCGCGAGTGGCTTTGCCCTCAACGAACAGAGCATCAGTGGAATGGGGACTGGTTTTGCGGGACGCTCTTCATCTGCCGATGATGCAAGCACTGTTTTTGGCAACCCTGCCGGCATGTCGCGAATCAAGCGCCAGGAAGTCACTGGCGGGATCGCAGCTATCGATGCCTCGTCTGATATCAAAGACGCCCAAGGCGCCCACCCGGGTACCAACAAAGGCGACATGGTGCCATTCACAGCCGTTCCGATGGGCTATTACGTCAAGCCGATTGATGATCACTGGGCATTCGGCCTCGGTGTCTACGCACCTTTTGGTCTGATTACCGACTATGAAAATGGCTTCCAGGGTGCCGGTTTCGGCAGCAAGAGTGAAGTCAAGGTTGTCACCTTCCAGCCTACMGTCAGCTACGCCTTTAACGACAAAGTATCGATTGGTTTCGGCCCGACCATCAACCGCATTGGCGGCACTCTGGAGTCGGATGTACCTCTTTTTGGCGATACCCACGTCAAAATCAAAGGGGATGATGTCGCTCTTGGCTACAACTTCGGGGTCCTGGTACAAGCAACAGACACCACTCGTGTCGGCCTGACCTATCACTCGAAAGTGAAATACAAGATTGAAGGTCATACCGATATCAGCGCAGGCGCAAATTCACCTTCCGCCTTCCTGAAAAGCAATCGATACGATGCTTCGCTGAAAATCGAAACACCTGAATCTGTCGACTTCTCCGTGACACAACAGCTGACGGATGCGTGGACCCTTTATGCAGGTTCCACCTGGACTCGCTGGAGCCGTTTGAAAGACATCACCGTCAACAACGACGGCGTAACGGCGGCACAAGGCGGTGCATTGTCTCCGGCCCTGTTCGGCACCATTACGGAAGAGCAGAACTGGCACAATACCTGGGCCTACGCCATCGGTACCTCCTACCAGCTGAATAAGCAGTGGGTATTGCGCACCGGCCTGAGCTTTGACCAGTCGCCTACCAACAATACCGACCGATCCCCACGTATTCCTACAGGTGACCGCACAATCTTCAGCCTTGGCGCCGGCTACAACGTCACCGATGATCTGACCATCGACGTCGCCTACTCCTACCTGAAGGAAGAAGCTGTCAAGGTGGATCGCTCCAACCTGGTAGACAGTTACAGCGCCAAGTACGAAAACAGCGCCAACGGTTTCGGTGTCGGTGCGACCTACCGCTTCTGATGATTCCCGGCGAGCCTGAACCGCTCGCCATCGGAATCAAAAAAGCCCCGCTCTCCTCATGGAAGCGGGGCTTTTCATTTGTAGGAACAACCGGTCGACGCTCGAATGCTCGCGAAAACCTCAAGGCGTCTCGTACATCCTGAAAGCACGCGTCATCGTTCGCGTCCATCGCGAGCAGGCTCGCTCCTACATCAGGGGGTCGACACGAGCGGTGGCGAAGCCAGGGCTTTTTCCACCGCAGCGATGAATTCGGGATCATCCGGCTTGGTCAGGCTGGAGAAGTTGGCGATCACCTTGCCCTGGCGATCCACCACATACTTGTAGAAATTCCACTTCGGCGCGCTGGATTGACTGGCGAGGACTTTGAACAAGTGCGTCGCCTCTTCGCCGCGAACCTTTTGCGGCTCGGTCATGGTGAAGGTCACGCCATAATTGACGTAGCAGACCTTGGCGGTCTCGGCACCGTCCTTCGACTCCTGCTTGAAGTCATTGGACGGAACGCCAATCACCTCCAGCCCTTGACCCTTGAAGCGCTGGTTCAGCGCCTCAAGGCCTTTGAACTGCGGAGCAAAGCCACAGAAGCTTGCGGTATTGACCACCACCAACGGCTTACCAGCGAAGCGCTGGCACAAATCGATGGATTCCTTGGCACGCAGCTTGGGCAACGAGCCTTGCAAAAGATCCGGGCAGTCCGCCGCGTGAGCCAACCCGGTAAACGCGACCAGTAATGCGGGAACTGCCAGCCAGCGCATCAGCATGTCGGGAAATCCTTGAGCAATCGTCAGGGTTAGACGTTACTCGCCCCGCCATCGCGCTAGCAAGTCCCCATGCCCAACTGCAAAAGCGCCAGCCCGCCCTGATGCCAGCCCCACCACGACAACGCCAGCAATAAGGCGCATACGGCGGCTACAGCGATCCGCGGCCAGAGACTGTTCATATCGCACTCATTTGTGTTTGCAGGCGCGCCACCGGCCGTTCACGCACCGGCCAGTTCAGGGCGGCGGCCAACAGGCTCAGGAGAATCGCGACCTGCCAGATCAAGTCATAGCTGCCGGTACGGTCGTACACCACGCCACCCAGCCAGCCGCCCAGGAACGAACCGAGCTGGTGAAACAGGAAAACAATCCCACCGAGCATGGACAGGTTTCGCACGCCAAACAAGGTCGCCACCGTACCGTTGGTCAACGGCACCGTCGACAGCCACAAAAAGCCCATGGCCATGCCGAACAAATAGGCCGTGGTGGTGGTCACCGGCGCCCACAGGAACAACGCAATGACCACCGCCCGCAGCAAATACAAACCGGTGAGCAAACGCGGCTTGGACATGCGCCCGCCAAGCCATCCTGCTGTGTAGGTGCCGAAAATGTTGAACAGGCCGATCAGCGCCAGCACCGTGGTGCCGACCGTCGCCGGAAGATGCTGATCCACCAGATAGGCCGGCAAGTGCACACCGATGAACACCACCTGGAACCCGCACACAAAAAAGCCGAACGCCAGCAGCCAGAATCCGGAGTGGGAGCAGGCTTCGCGCAGTGCTTCGCCAAGGGTCTGTTCGTGGCCCAGGACGGGCAGCGGCTTGTCCTTGAGCATACTCACCAGCGGCACGATCAACGCCACCAGCAAGCCCAGCACCAGCAGCGCCGCGGACCAGCCAAGCCATCCGATCAAACCGAGGG
>NZ_JBGCUL010000280.1:0-5229 GCF_054177685.1 Pseudomonas sp. P5_A2_2 | reverse complement strand
TCCCCGCACAACCGCCGGATTTACGCAGCCTGATCCTTGACCACAAGAGCTTCGCGATCTTTTGCTCGCTCGCCCTGATCGGCTTCGCCTTATATCCGGTTCTTGTCCATCGGCTCGCGGTTTCGATTCACGCTTCCTCCCCACACTCGGTCGCCCTCATGCAGTTGCGCTTCACTTCGTTCGCTGTGGTCAGCTTACGACGGGACTTTCACCCGCAAGATTGCGCCCATGCTGGGCGCACAAAAAGATCGCAGCCTGCGGCAGCTCCTACAACAGATCGAGTTCTTCTGTAGGAGCTGCCGCAGGCTGCGATCTTTTGTGTTTCAGAATTTACCGCTCAAACAACTCCATCTGCTCGAACCCGCCCCGCAAGTCCTCCAGCCGCACGCCGACGCCCAACAACCGCACCGGTTTTCCGCCACGATTGAAAGCCTGGGTCAACATCAACTGATAACTTCCCAGATCCCGCCCTGCCCCGGCCTGCTCCAATGTCGTCTGGGTGAAATCGTGGAACTTCACTTTGACGAAGGGCTTGCCCGGGCGATAACTGCTGTCGATTCGCGCCATGCGACCGGCCAGGGTCTCCAGCAGCTCGGGTAATTTTTCCAGGCAACTCTTCAGATCTGGCAGATCGACGTCGTAGGTATTTTCGACACTGATCGACTGACGACGACTGTCGTTGTGCACCACGCGGTCATCGATCCCACGGGCCAGGCTCCAGAGTCGCTCGCCAAAGCTGCCGAATTCACGCACCAGCGCCAACTTGTCCCACCCGCGCAATTGCAGGCAATCGGTGATCCCCAGCTTGCCGRGTTTGTCGGCGGTGACTTTTCCGACCCCGTGCAATTTGCTCACCGGCAAGCCACTGACAAAATCCTCGACCTGGTCCGGAGTGATGACGAACAGGCCATTGGGCTTTTTCCAGTCACTGGCGATCTTGGCCAGAAACTTGTTCGGCGCCACGCCCGCCGACACGGTGATATGCAACTGGTTGGAGACCCGGCGCCGGATGTCCTGGGCGATGCGCGTTGCGCTACCACCGAAATGCGCACTGTCCGACACATCGAGGTACGCCTCATCGAGCGAGAGCGGCTCGATGATCTCGGTGTAATCGCGAAAGATCGTGTGGATTTCCCTGGACGCTTCTCTATAGGCGTCCATGCGTGGCTTGACGATGGTCAGGTCCGGGCACAGCTTCAAGGCATGCCCGGAGGACATCGCCGAACGCACCCCGTACGCTCGCGCCTCATAATTGCAGGTGGCGATCACCCCGCGCCGGTCCGCCGCCCCACCTACCGCCAGTGGTTTACCGGCGAGGCGTGGGTCGTCGCGCATTTCGATGGCTGCATAGAAGCAGTCACAATCGACATGGATGATCTTGCGTTGAGTCATAGCAAAGCCGTGTTCATGGCAAAGAAAAGGCGTCATGGCGTGCCGGACAAACAGTATCTCACCGACACCTGTATATAGCACCAGTAGTCTGAATGTTCTTTTCCAATCGTAGGAAGAGTCGATTGTGAATTTATTTTTTCAATCGAAAAATTACTTTCAATAGACGCGCAGGCCTTGTCCTGCCTGCCTCACAGACCGGTCGACCTCCCCTTTTGAACGCTAACCGATTGAACGGGAAGAGGTTTTATCGGAATTGGAGGTTGACACCCGAGCGCATCTCTATAGAATGAGCCACACAGACGCGGGAYGGAGCAGTCTGGTAGCTCGTCGGGCTCATAACCCGAAGGTCGTCGGTTCAAATCCGGCTCCCGCAACCAAACATCAAAAAAGGCTACTCGAAAGAGTGGCCTTTTTTGTGCGTGCTCGTTTTGTAGCGCCGAACACCAGAACAAGGCCTGGACACTCAACGACACCGAAACCGGAAATCGTTCTGATTCCGAAACTTAGGCCATCGCTGCGACCGTTTGCCGCGATTCAACGTTTATTTGACCTGCTTCAGGATTAACGGTTGACACCCCGGCATTACTCTATAGAATGCCGCCACACAGACGCGGGATGGAGCAGTCTGGTAGCTCGTCGGGCTCATAACCCGAAGGTCGTCGGTTCAAATCCGGCTCCCGCAACCAAACATCAAAAAAGGCTACTCGAAAGAGTGGCCTTTTTTGTATCTGTTGAAAAAGTCCTTTCGCAACAATGATCTGTCACTGTGTAGCAAGCCGTTTGGGGTCACCCACACGCCGGGTTCAGACTATGCTCTATCGCAGGCTGAAGCCTTCACGACTGATGTCGCGCCGCCCCCACCGCCCGGTGATAGGCGTTAATATTTGTGATTATTTTTTTCTGCAGGGATTGGTAACTTGGCTGGATACCCCCATCCTGTCGCGCACAATCCAAGAGGTGATTGATGCGCGCCAACTCGTCTGATTCACAAGACACTGTCACAGCGACACAACCGATCAAGGCTGAGCGTCTGCGCCTGCTCGATCGCTTGAGCAAATACCGTCAACCCATTGGCCTGGCGGTCACCCTGCTGTTGTTCGCGATCGCGCTGATTGCCTGTCGCCACCTGTTGAGCGAGCTCGACCTTTACGCGCTGCACGATTCGATCCTCGAAGTCCCGAAACCCGCCTTGCTGGGCGCACTGGGCGCAACCGTGGCGGGCTTCATCATTCTGCTTGGCTACGAATGGTCGGCCAGCCGATATGCCGGGGTGAGCCTGGCACCGCGCGAGTTGGCGCTGGGCGGTTTCACGGCCTTTGCCATCGGCAACGCCATCGGTCTATCAATGTTGTCGGGCGGTTCGGTTCGCTATCGCCTCTATGCCCGTCATGGCCTGGGAGCGGCTGAAGTCGCCCGCATGACATTGTTCGCCAGTCTCTCGCTGGGTTGCGCCCTGCCGCCGCTGGCTGCCCTGGCGACGCTCAGCGACCTGCCAGCCGCGTCCACCGCCCTGGSACTCTCCGAGACGTTGCTGGGCGTAGTGGCGAGCGCCGTACTCGTGCTGTTTTCGGTGCTGGCCATCGGCATCTACCGTCGTCGGTTGCCGGAACAGCCTTATGCGGACAACCTGCTGGTCAAGATCGGGCGTCGCACCTTGCGCCTGCCCGGGCGTCGCCTGACGTTCCTGCAATTGATCATCACAGCCCTGGACGTAGCGGCCGCCGCGACCGTGCTCTATCTGCTATTGCCGGAAACGCCGCCCTTCGGCGCGTTCCTTCTGGTTTACCTGCTGGCGCTGGCCGCCGGCGTGCTCAGCCATGTGCCGGGTGGTGTCGGGGTGTTCGAGGCGATTTTGCTGGCGGCGTTTTCCGACACCCTTGGCGCTGCGCCACTGGCCGCCGCCCTGCTGCTCTATCGCTTGATCTACGTGGTCCTGCCCTTGCTGGTGGCCTGCCTGCTGTTGCTGATCAACGAAGGTCAGCGCCTGTTCCAGACACGCCAGACGTTGCGCGCGGCCTCAGGCCTGGCGGCTCCGATACTGGCGGTGCTGGTATTCCTGTCCGGTGTTGTCCTGCTGTTCTCCGGAGCCACCCCGGAAATCGATACCCGCCTGGAACACATCGGTTTTCTGATCCCCCATCGACTGGTCGATGCTTCGCACTTTGGCGCCAGCCTGGTCGGCGTTCTTTGCCTGTTACTGGCCCAGGGGCTGCGTCGTCGACTGTCGGCCGCGTGGATGCTGACCACCATTCTGTTGCTGGTCGGCGCCCTGCTCTCACTGCTCAAAGGCTTCGACTGGGAGGAAGCCAGCCTGATGGTGCTGACGGCAAGCCTGCTCGGGGTATTCCGCCGCTCGTTCTATCGCCCCAGCCGCCTGACCGAAGTACCGTTCTCGCCGCTGTACCTGGTGGCCAGCCTGTGCGTGCTCGGTGCGTCGATCTGGTTGCTGCTGTTCGCCTATCAGGACGTCCCGTACAGCCATCAACTCTGGTGGCAATTCACTCTGGACGCCGATGCCCCACGCGGCCTGCGTTCGCTGCTCGGGGCTGCCGTGCTGCTGATGGTGGTGTCGCTGACCTGGCTGCTGCGCACCGCGCGTCCGGTGATCCACCTGCCGACGCCCGACGAACTGGAGCGCGCCAGCAAGATCCTCATGGCATCGGCCCAACCGGATGGCGGCCTGGCCCTGACCGGTGACAAGGCGCTGCTGTTTCACCCCAATGACGAAGCGTTCCTGATGTACGCCCGTCGCGGCCGCAGCCTGGTGGCACTGTATGACCCGATCGGCCCGGGCCAGCAACGGGCGGAAATGATCTGGCAGTTCCGCGACCTGTGCGACATCCACCACGCCCGTCCCGTGTTCTATCAAGTGCGTGCAGAGAACCTGCCGTACTACATGGACATCGGCCTGACCGCGATCAAGCTCGGCGAAGAAGCCCGGGTCGACCTCAAGCGTTTTGATCTCGAAGCCAAGGGCAAAGAGATGAAGGACCTGCGCTACACCTGGAACCGCGGCACCCGCGATGGTCTGTCGCTGGAGATCTTCGAGCCGGGCCAGGCGCCGATGGATGAGCTCAAGGTGATTTCCGATGCCTGGCTGACCGGCAAGAACGTGCGCGAGAAAGGCTTCTCGCTGGGCCGCTTCAGCGATGACTACCTCAAGTATTTCCGCATCGCGGTGATTCGTTTCGAAGGACGCCCGGTAGCGTTCGCCAACCTGCTCGAGACCTACGGCCATGACCTGGCCAGCCTCGACCTGATGCGCGCACACCCGGATGCCCCGAAGCTGACCATGGAGTTCATGATGGTCGGCCTGATTCAACATTATAAAAACCATGGGTACGCGCGTTTCAGCCTGGGCATGGTGCCGTTGTCGGGGTTGCAACCCCGTCGCGGCGCGCCATTGACCCAGCGCCTGGGCTCGATGGTATTCCGCCGTGGTGAGCAGCTGTACAACTTCCAGGGCTTGCGCCGCTTCAAAGACAAGTTCCAGCCTGATTGGGAACCCCGTTATATGGCCGTGCCCGCCGGACTCGATCCGCTGGTTGCGCTGGCCGACACTGCTGCCCTGATCGCGGGCGGCTTGACCGGATTGGTGAAACGCTGATGATTCAACGCTCCTTGCGGTATGTATTGGGCACACTGGTGATAGTGGCCCTGGTTCTCGGTGGCGGTTACTGGTACCTGAAACGCCCGGCACCGGAACCGACCCTCGAATTGCTGACCCCGGCCGATGGCGCGGCGATGACCCGTGTCATCCCAGGCAACACGCCACGCGCCCAGGTGCTGGTTGCGGTCAACGAAGACCAGAAACTCAGCGACAAGCAATTGATGATG
>NZ_JBGCUL010000279.1:0-5232 GCF_054177685.1 Pseudomonas sp. P5_A2_2 | reverse complement strand
ATCTAGATGAACCTGCATTTGCATCGCCTCACAACTAGAAGAGAAAAATAATGACATCTGCACTCAAGACCTTTGTTCCGGGCGCCTTGGCCCTGCTGCTGCTTCTGCCCACCGCCCTTCAGGCCAAAGAAGCCGMAACCCAACAGAAACTGGCCAACGTGGTAATCCTGGCCACCGGCGGTACCATTGCCGGCGCAGGGGCCAGCACCGCCAACAGCGCAACCTATCAAGCGGCGAAAGTCGGCATTGAACAGTTGATCGCTGGCGTTCCTGAGCTGAGCCAACTGGCTAACGTTCGCGGCGAACAGGTCATGCAAATCGCCTCCGAAAGCATCACCAACGAAAACCTGCTGCAACTGGGTCGCCGCGTAGCCGAACTGGCCGACAACAAAGACGTCGATGGCATCGTGATCACCCACGGCACCGACACCCTGGAAGAAACGGCGTACTTCCTGAACCTGGTGGAAAAAACCGAGAAGCCGATCATTGTCGTGGGCTCGATGCGCCCGGGCACCGCGATGTCCGCCGATGGCATGCTGAACCTGTACAACGCGGTGGCCGTGGCCAGCAGCAAAGACGCGCGGGGCAAAGGCGTGCTGGTGACCATGAACGATGAAATCCAGTCGGGTCGCGACGTCAGCAAGATGATCAACATCAAGACCGAAGCGTTTAAAAGCGCCTGGGGTCCACTGGGCATGGTGGTAGAAGGCAAATCCTACTGGTTCCGCCTGCCGGCCAAGCGTCACACCATGGATTCCGAATTCGACATCAAGAACATCAAGAGCCTGCCTGACGTCGAAATTGCCTATTCCTACGGCAACGTCAGCGACACTGCTTACAAGGCCCTGGCTCAATCCGGCGCCAAAGCCATCATCCACGCCGGCACCGGCAATGGCTCGGTATCGTCGCGGGTAGTTCCATCCCTRCAAGCCTTGCGCAAGGACGGCGTGCAGATCATTCGCTCCTCCCATGTCAATGCCGGCGGCTTTGTATTGCGCAACGCCGAGCAGCCAGACGACAAATACGACTGGGTCGTGGCTCACGACCTGAACCCGCAAAAGGCCCGAATCCTGGCAATGGTCGCGTTGACCAAAACCAATGACAGCAAAGAGCTGCAACGGATGTTCTGGGAATACTGATTCGCCCTCGCCCGACCGATCCGGTCGGGCACCCCCGTGCGCCATTCGCCAGCCTTGGCGAGTGGCTGCCGCTGTATCTGACAAAAAAACTCCCTTCGTCTTACGCCAAACGGAACAAACCGCTGTCAGAGGATTTTCTTGAATTTTAAGTAGTTGCGAAAATGCTTACAGTTAAATACTGTATGTACGTACAGCTTAATAAGGATAATCCCGTGGACACCACCTCTGCCTCTCCTGACACCTATGTACGCATGGGCCTGCGCGTTCAGAAAATCATCAACTCTCCCACCGCACAAAAGGCAAGGGCAGCACTGATCTTCCGCCTTCCTGACGAGCCGGTGGATGAATGGGAACGCTTGCTGGAAGAAATCGACGAGAACGACAACGTCACCCTCGCCTATCGCGACGATGGCGGCGTGCAGATTTTCTGGGTTGTGCCGAAGGAAGATTGAGTCGATGAGTGCCCGCTGGTTTGCTTTGCTGTTCCTGTTTTTTGTCGTGGGCGCGCAAGCCGACGCCCCGCGCACCTTCACCGAAGCGAAAAAGGTGGCGTGGAAGCTCTACGCGCCCCAATCCACCGAGTTTTACTGTGGCTGCAAGTACACCGGCAACCGGGTGAACCTTGCCGCTTGCGGTTACGTGCCACGTAAAAATGCCAAACGCGCATCCCGCATCGAMTGGGAGCATATCGTGCCGGCCTGGCAGATCGGCCATCAACGCCAGTGCTGGCAAGAAGGCGGCCGCAAGAACTGCACCCGCTACGACCCGGTTTACCAAAAGGCCGAGTCCGATCTGCACAACCTGGTGCCCAGCATTGGCGAGGTCAACGGCGATCGCAGCAACTTCAGCTTCGGCTGGTTGCCCGAGCAGTCGGGACAATATGGTTCGTGCCTGACCCGGATCGACTTCAAGGCCAGGAAAGTCATGCCCCGCCCTTCCATCCGCGGCATGATCGCCCGAACGTACTTCTACATGAGCAAGCAGTATGGTTTACGCCTGTCGAAACGTGATCGGCAACTGTACGAAGCGTGGGACAAAACCTATCCGGTTCAGGCCTGGGAACGGCAACGCAACCAGAGCGTGGCGTGCGTCATGGGGCGCGGCAACGAGTTCGTCGGCCCGGTAGACATGAAGGCCTGCGGCTGAATCCAGGCAATAGCCGAAATTGAAAAGGCCTCGGAGCTGAGCACCCGAGACCTTTTTTGTTTCTTGAGCATCCGCAATACAGACGTTACTGAGCGGCCGGGCGCTCAAGCACCAGCAATTCGATGTTCTGTTTCTTCGCGCGAGTGAGCGCCGCACGGACTTCATCCTGCCTGGCTTCGGCCTCGGCCTTCGAATTGAACGGCCCCATCAGGATTCGCGTATTGCCATTTTCCTTGACGACGCTGGACATGAAGCTGTGCTCGATCAGCCAGCCACTCAAATCGCTGACTGCCTGAGGGGTTTCACCTCGCACTTCAAGATCCCATTGCGGGCCGGACACCGCCGCGGGTACGGCAGCCATGGCCGGTTGAGGCTTCGGCGCATCCACACTGCTGCCCTCGCCACATCCCGCCAGCGCCAATATCGCGATTACCAAAACCATTTTGCGCACGGCGTTTCCCTCTAAATCCATAAAGCTGGGATTTTAACATCCATGAATACTTCACGAGTGCCGTAAAATGGGCTCAAAACAACGAGAATGATGGTTGCGGCCTCTGTATAGTTACGCCTTGGGAATTAATGCCACATCTGCACGTCAGAAAGAGGCACCCAAACCACGAGACTTCGCACTAATCTATACATACCACCGACCTCTGCACTGTCCGAATCAGGTGCCCCACAAAGCAATCAAGGAGAAGACCATGCTGATACTCACCCGCAAAGTCGGTGAAAGCATAAACATTGGTGATGACATTACGATCACCATCCTGGGCGTAAGCGGCCAGCAAGTCAGGATCGGCATCAACGCCCCGAAGGACGTTGCAGTGCATCGTGAAGAAATTTATCAGCGCATTCAGGCTGGCCTGACCGCCCCGGAAAAGCCGCAACCCTGAATCCTGTTGCAGTCAGTAGCCAGCCCGTTCAGCCCGCAATCACGGCTGGCTAAAGATTCGGCATTGCATCGCTTCCGCCTGCTTTCCACACAAGCCTCCAGGGGCCGACTCTAACGACAAGCTCAACGCTCTGGCTGTCAGACCTTTCTGTTCACTCCATGGAAGTACGCGTTCGCTACGTGATCAACCAAACATCACGCCACGCGCCATACCAGTCGCCGCTACCACCATCAGCAGCACCAGCAGCGCCTCGACATGACTGATCCGCGCAAATAGCTTCGCACGACCTGTATCGATCGCCACTTTACGGGCAAGCGCTATCCGCCATTTGATCAGCGTCACCATTGGCGCAATCTCCAGCAGCAAGATCAGGACGAACAGCGTCATCTTCAGATGAAACAGCGGCTGATGCAGGTAATAGTCCGTGCCTTTCTCGTACCCGCCAAAGGCTCGCATCCCCCCGCTGATCAGCAAAACGACAGCTGCAATACCCCAGATATTGTCCGCCATCAGAACACTGCGCACTTGCGCGGCCCCATCGGCCAAACGTCGAAAAGCTGTGCCTCGAACCAACACCGCCCAAAATCCCAAGGCAAATGCCAGAAGATGAACCKCCGCTAGAAACCAGTGAGTCAGCATCGAGAAAATCCTGCCAGGTCGAAGTTGTATGAGCCTGTCAGTAGTAGCCCATGAAATGTCTGCTTGCACACATCTGCGGACATTACCCGGAACACAAATGACAGACCTACTAGACTCCATTGCGCTGGTATTGAGCGTCCGTGACAGTACCAACCCCAACGACCACTCACTCTCACCGCATTGAACCGGGTAAACAAAGTCATGTGTGAATCATGTGATTCAAGCTCTGCTTCAAACACAACAGGCCGTCGTCGTTTTCTTCAATTTGCCGGGTTGAGCGCAGGCGCCCTGCTGCTGACCGGCACACTGCCCGGCAAGCTCATCCAGGCAGCCGAAAAAGCGTCAGCCCCACCCAAACCTCAAAACGTAATCAGCCCCGATATGGCGTTGAAAAGACTGATGGAGGGCAATGAACGATATGTAAGCGGTACTTCCACGACACACGATTTCAAGGCTGAGCGAGAGGCCCTGGTGTCCGGTCAAAATCCGTTCGTGGCAGTACTGAGCTGCTCTGACTCGCGGATCGCCCCGGAATATGCGTTTGATACCGCGCGAGGCGATCTTTTCTCCATCCGCGTCGCGGGCAACTTCGTGACCCCGGAAGGCCTGGCCAGTCTTGAATACGGGGTTGCCGTACTGGGCGCACCGCTGATTCTCGTACTCGGTCATGAGAGCTGTGGCGCCATCGAGGCAGGCATCAAGGCCGTCAAGGATCAGACAATTTTCCCCGGCCATATCCCGAAACTGACTGACGCACTCAAGTCGGCAATCGAGACAGTACTGAAGCAACCCGGGAGCTTGATGGAAAACGCCACCGCGCAAAACGTCAAAAACTCTGTCAACAGCCTGAAACAGGCCTCGCCATTGCTGACAGATGCGCAGAGCAAGGGCAAGTTGAAGATAGTGGGAGGCATTTATCGCCTGGCGAGCGGCAAGGTAGAGTTGATCGTTTGAACCGCAACACGCACATCGCCCGCATCGGAGCACAACCCCGCAAGCAAAGAGCCCAGCACGATGGCTGGGCTCTGTTTATTTTCGATTTTCCATCATTTTGTCGGCGAGGGTTTTGGCCCTCTCGATCAACAGGTTCTGCCTGTCTTCGTGCGTAGCACCGCCCACAACCGGGGCAGTCAGATTGCTTTCCGCAATCAATGCAGCGCAGAAGTATTGATCCCAGACAGCCTTGTCCACTGATGCCGGTTTGATGATTTGATCGACGTTCATAGGCGGCTCCTTTCGATGAGGCAGCCCCACTAGTTTACGCCTGAATGGCAAAGAATCCGGACTATCGTCCACAGTGGCTCGCCATTCGTCGCCTACGAAAACACAACGAGGAATTCACCCACTTCCGCGGCTTGAGGATTGCTAAGATCGTGCGTAGCAGCGGCCGGAACGACATGATTCTGACGCAGTAG
>NZ_JBGCUL010000278.1:0-5251 GCF_054177685.1 Pseudomonas sp. P5_A2_2 | reverse complement strand
CATTTGCTCGCGGGCGTGTTGATGGGGACCGGCGCGTCGATGATGCTCGGTGGGAATGACTCGCAGATTTTGTTGGTGTTTCCGACGCTGACCTGGGTGGGGGCGGTGCCGTTGGTGTCGATTGTGTTGGGGATATTGGTGGGGGTTGGGGTGAGGCGGGTGAGTAAGGCAAATTCGCAATAATGTTCTGCATACGATACATTTAAATATAAATGTCACGGTAACTGAACATGGAATACGCCCTTCTGGTATCTCGACTCGGTAGCCAAATACGTGAAACGCGTATCAGGCGTGGTCTGACACAAGCTCGACTTGCTGAGCTCGCCGGTTTGACGCGGCAGAAAGTCATTGCTGTCGAGAAAGGTACCGATACTGTTGCCATGAACGCTTATGCAAGAATCTTGAGCGCTTTGGACAGCGAGCTCACCGTTACTCCGGCGACCATGCCGACCCTCGAAGAGCTTGGGGAGTTGTTCGAATGAAAATGACCTCCCTCAAAGTCAATACTCCAGAGGGCCATAGCGGCCGAATCCTCACCAGCGGCGATGATTATATTTTCCGCTATCAAGAAGATGCTTTGCCCAACACGGCAATCAGTCTGTCGATGCCCGTGCGGGCTGACGAGTTTCGTCGGCGGGATCTGCACCCTGTATTTCAGATGAATCTTCCCGAAGGCTACATGTTGGAGCAGTTGCGTAATCGCCTGGCGAAAACCGTGAACGTCGATCCAATGTTGTTGCTTGCTCTTTCGGGCAGCAGTTCGCCTATTGGCAGGATTCAGGTGCATTCCGAAACGGTTGATGCCCTGTTGGGTGAGCAGCAGTTCCCAGGGGAAAAACTCGAAGAAATTCTCACGTGGGATGGCGCGGAAGATATCTTCGCCGACCTTCTTGACCGCTATATTTTGCGGGCAGGTATATCGGGGGTTCAGCCGAAGGTATTGGTGCCGGAGCAACAAGATTTCGAATTGCGACGAGCCACCTCGAAAACCTCTGACTTGATTATCAAGAGTGGCCGGGATGAGTTTCCAGGACTGGCCATCAATGAGTTCCTTTGCATGTCCATTGCCAAGGAGGCGGGCATTCCGGTCCCGCAGTTTTACCTGTCCGACAATGCAAAGCTGTTTGTCATGCGTCGCTTTGATCGGGACGACCAGCTTAACCCGATTGGTTTCGAGGACATGGCAGCACTGATGGGGCTCTCGGCCGATCAGAAATACAGCAAAAGCTATGCAGCCATAGCCAAAGCGATTCGGCTGTTTTGCCCGGCAAACAATCAACGAACCTCGCTTGATCAACTTTTCGATTACGTAGCGCTGAGCTGCATCGTTGGGAACGGCGATGCTCATTTAAAGAACTTTGGCTTGCTCTATTCGGAGCCRACCCAACGAGATGCCCGCCTCGCTCCGGCATACGACATCGTTAATACGACGGCCTACATCCCTGAAGATGTTTTGGCGCTAGACCTTGTGGGTAACAAGTCGTTGTTTGCTTCCCGTCAGGGGTTGTTGGAATTTGCACAGACGTGTGAGGTGGAACATCCTGAGTTGCGTATTCAGCGATTGCTTGCGGCAGTTGAGTTGGTGCTCAAGCGCTACCCTGAGCTTCAGGAGCAGGCGCCTCATGTGGTGAAGGCAATACAGCACGCGGCAGCACCTTTCGCTCTGACGTTTGGGTAGTTTCAATATCAATGAAAATGGGCGACTGCAGGGAAGTCGCCCATTTTGTTTTTTCGGGATCAAACCTGCATTTGCAGCCGTCGTCCAACCACATCCAGCAAATCGCAACCATCGCGCAGGGATGTGACCAGCACCCGCGCCAGTTCGCTGTAAACACCCTCGTCAGCCGCGAAGCTCTCCAGCAATTGCGTCGCGGTTCGAATGCGATAGACGGCTGTTTCGTGCAGCACATCCAGCGGTGCCTCGGTGTGGATCAGCAGCGACGCAATGGTGCAATCGATGCCGGTCATCGGCATGTATCGATCCATTTCATGCCTCCACTTCGTCGAGTGGCGCGATGTTGTCCAGTGCCCGGTTCACCAGCAATTGCGCCAGCACGGCCAACTGCTGGATAGCCAGGGCGATGTTGCGACGCGAACTCTCAAGCTCGCAGGCAAGGTCAGTGCTCATGACGTTGAGCGAGGCCAGGGTTTCGCTGGCTTGGGTGAGCAGGGAGGGTGTGTCGATGTTGGGGCGCAGGGTGAATACGTGGCTGATGGGGTCGAGGTGACTGGGGTTGCGGAGGCGGGCGCTGATAGCGGGTTCGGTGGTTTTGGAGAGGTTGGACAAGTCGATTGGATCTTCAGATGAATCGGCTGGTGATTCCGGGGGATTGGGGCTGTTCTTTTTCAAGATGGCATTCCTCACACTGTTTAGAGAAGCTGCCATCCCCTGCTGTCAAACAGGATTGGGTGGCAGCTATACGCGGGTTGACAGACCGGAAGTGTAAGAACCCGGTGCACCCGAAGGTGCCCCGCGCACAGCCGCCATAATCGTGACTACATGCGCGAATGCATGCTGCCTGATCTGGGAGGTGTGAAGAGTACACTTTTCAGCCTGTCAAAGCCGATCGCCGGTTTACAGCGACCCCTGAAGGCTATCGTCGAGAAGCAGCCCCCGCCAGTTCATGAAAGGCGATGCGTTTTGCGGGAAATGTCCTAGGACGCGGTGAAGTCACAGGTCACTCGATCTCACCGTGTGCTTGAAATGATGCTCCCAAAGCCTGAGCCCCAATCCGCCTGTCCGGTCCAGCGATGACCCCTCCGTCAGATCCGTGATCAATGTCGGCTGCAAACCCGCATCAAACAGCTGGCCGCTTCTCGGGCAGGCCAGCTGCAAAGCTTGGTTGTTACCGATGTCCATATTGCAACCATGCACATAACAGCCTAGCGCGACTGCCTATGTAACCCTATCGTCAGATTTCACCTGCCACAAAGTGCTTTTGTGAGTTGTGAGCGTACGATGTAACTCACGTTTTCGCGGAATTCCTGGGGGGAGCGAACGAAGCGACTGAGCGATATGGCTTTGGAGAAAAATCATGATTMGCAAGCACTACTTGAAAGCCCTGGCGACGCTGCTCATCGCCACTGGCGTGCAGTGGGTGACGCTACCCGCCTACGCGACCGAGCAGGGTCAACAACGGCGTGAAGCTCGCGATACCAGGCAGGAAGGGCGCTCCACTGCCCGGCAAACCAAGGATGATTGTAGAAAGGGCAATGACAAGAGCAATGCAGACTGTCGCCAGGACAAGCGCAGCACCAAGCAAGATACCCGTCGCACAGCCCGGGACATCAAGTACTGATCGTTAACGTGGGTCCTGTTTGCGCTTGCCAGCAGGCCGGTCAAGCGCTTCGGGATTTCGAGCGATGGTGGATGTTGTTGGGTGTCCGCTTCGATCCAAAGCGGACATCATCGAAATGCGCTGAAGTCATGGTGGTCGTCTCCATAAGAACGATGATGCAGCCGTACCATCACTATGTTCTGGCTTGAGACTCATCCGAACGTCACCAACACCTTGGCCGATTCATCTGCACGCGCGGCGGTAGCGAAGGCTTGCTCGAAGTCTTCGAAGGCGTAGCGATGACTGATCAGCGGGGTGGTGTCGATCCGGCCTGCGGCGAGGATCTCCAGCACTTCGCCAAACTCGGTGGGATAGGCCATGGCGGTGGTCACTTCCATCTCCTTGCCCAGCGCCATCGCCAGATCCATGGCGACCGGTGCGTGATGCACCGCCACCACCGTCAGATGCGCCCCGAAACGTGCGCGCGCGATGATTTGGGGAATAACCGGAGCGGCGCCCGACACCTCGATGAATTCGTCGGTATCCACCACGGGCATCCCGTAGAGCGTGCTTGCGCCATGGCGCTGGCCGATTTCAGCCCAGAGATCGCAGTTGTCGGGATTGAAGGTGGCGTTTGCACCGAGCGCGCGCGCACGCTCCAGACGTGAGTCCACTCGATCGACGGCGATGATGTCCGCGACGCCGCGTAGACGGAGCATTGCCACAACGCCGAGCCCGATGGGACCCGCGCCGAAAACGACTACTTTGCTGCCAGCGCCGGCACGCGACCGGTTGACGCCGTGCAGCGCGACGGCGAGCGGTTCGACCAGTGCAGCGGTTTCGAAGTCCAGCGTATCGGGAATGGGGTAGACCGACGACTCGGCCATGACATTGCGCACGAGAATATGCGAGGCGAAGGCCCCTGGGCCTCCGGAACCGATCATGTTCGCAGGCGTCATCGGGTTGACCACCACGCGCTGGCCCTTATGCAGCGCCGTCACTCGCGCGCCCACCTCCTCGATCACGCCCGAGAACTCATGCCCGAGCGATAAGGGACCATCGCCCCCCATCGGCAGGCCGCCGGCGCGCGCATAACCGAGGTCAGAGCCGCAGATACCGCAGACCACGACCTTGACCACAATATCGTCCGGCCCGGCACTGGGGCGCTGTACCTGCTCGACACGAATATCGTCAGGTCCGTGAACCGTTGCATGAAGCATCAATTTCGTCATAGTGGATTCCTTCATTTCAGATTGTGATCCAGGCGCGCTTGCGCGCCGACAGTCGAATGGCGTCGAGCACCTGTTGGCCTCGCGCAGCGTCGTTGAATGTGGCGGCACGCTCGGGGATTGCGGGTACGCGATTCTCGATCCGCGTGCGCATTTCGGCGAACAGGCGCGCATAGGGCGCAACATCGAAGCCCATGGTGTGCCAGCGGTCCTGCTCGGTCTGGATCAGCTCGGCGACGGGAAAAGCTGTCGGCATTGCGTTGACCAGATCTGCGGGCATCTCGATGCGCCGCACGCCATCGGCGTCGCTCACCCAGACTTCTTCGGGGTCACCAAACGTCGCGCCGCTCTGAATCCACGCGCCGCCTGCGCTGCCCACCACTTTGGTGGCCATCACCAGCGGCCCCGGCGCGGCCAGCGCGGCGATGATTGACCCGACAACACCGCTGTCCGTTTCGAACTGCACGGTGTAGCAATCGTCGGCCGTCATGGTGGGACGCCCGGGCGCCAGCGTCTGTAGCATGCCGCTGACACGAGCGATGGGCCCGAACATGTATTCGACCTGATCGATCATGTGCGAGCCGAATGCGCCAAGGAAGCCGCCGCCCTGATCAGCGTCCTCCCACCAGTCGCTAAGTTTGCTTGTCGAGTCCTGCAGGCCTGGTTGATGGTAGATGCGCAGGAAATGGCGCGGCGTGCCGATCAGCCCTGACTGAACGACGCGCCGCAGCAGCGCCTGCGCGC
>NZ_JBGCUL010000277.1:0-5286 GCF_054177685.1 Pseudomonas sp. P5_A2_2 | reverse complement strand
GTGTAGTTCTGAGACTTATGACTGCTGAAGTGAGGTGCGCAAAATGACTTTGCAGAAAATTAAAACATTGGGGCTGGCGTTCTTCAAAGACGAGGATGGCCTGACCATCGTGGAATACGCAGTGGCGGGCGGTTTGATTACGGTGGCTGTCGCCGCAATCTTCTTGAAAGTTGGAGGTGCGGTGACTACTCAAATCACAGCACTGTGTCAGGCCGCCAATAGCAACGTTGCGTGCTAACGACTAATCCCAGTAGGGAGACACGCCATGTCCACGGAACTGATGGTATCGACTGTTTTACTGGTAGGACTTTTGGGCGTGGCGGTGGTGAGCGATCTGCTTCGCCACCGTATTCCCAACATGCTGGTCTTGTTGGGACTTTCCCTGGGATTGGTCGGTCAAATTTATTCGGGTGGTGTCAGCGGGTTGGGTGACAGCCTACTGGGCATCCTGATCTGTTTTGCGCTGTTTCTGCCCATGTACGCCTTGGGGGGCATGGCTGCCGGCGACGTCAAATTGATGGCCATGGTCGGTAGTTTTCTACCGTTTCACTACGCATTGTGGGCTGCAATGTTCAGCCTGATCGCCGGTGGCGTGTGCGGTTTTCTGATCGTGCTGTTTCGTGGTCAATTGTCTCAGACCGTGGGGCGCTATTGGTTGATTCTGAGAGCGCAGGCCTATTTTGCGCCCGCTTCAGATGAAGTAGCCGGCAAACCTTTCCCTTATACGATTGCAATATTGATCGGCACTTTGAGCAGCGTCTACTGGCAACTGGTTGCCGGTGGGGCACTTTGAACAGCGCCTGCTGGCAACTCGTTGCCAGTGGGTTGGGAGATTAGTCATGCACGTCATGGTTGATACTGATGCTTTCCCCAATGCGCGGGAAGCGGTGCAGCGACTGGCTCCTCAGCCGTGCACAATCCGCGAAACCGGTCTGACCGACAGTTTTCTCGGCGAGTTGGTGTGCAAACATTTGTTTGATGCCGGTGTACTGGACATGTCGCGACTGGTGGACCGCCTGGCGCTGACCGGCGCGGTACTTGAAGAGGTCCTGGCGTTTCTGCGCAAGGATGGCCGTGTCGAAGTGCTGGGCCAGGTGAGTCAAACGGGCGGGCAGATGTTGCGTTATGGCCTGACCGAGCGTGGTCGCAGTGTCGCCCGCGATGCCCTGTCGCGAAGTGGCTATATCGGTGCGGCACCCTTCCCGGTGAGTGCTTACCGTTCCCTGATCAAACTGCAGACCATTCACCATGGTCGCATCAACGCCAACGATATGCGCAATGCCCTGGCTGGCGTAGTGCTCACGGAGGAGATGCTCGATCAGTTGGGTGTGGCGATGAACTCCGGGCGCGCGATCATGATTTATGGCCCCGCGGGTACCGGCAAGACATATGTCAGCAGTCGGCTGATCCGTCTGTTCGCCGAGGCCATCTGGGTCCCTCATGCCATCGTCATCAACGAGTCGGTGATCGAGATCTATGACCCGCAGGTGCATCAGCGGCTCGATGAAAATGCCCAGCAGAACAATCTGATGCTCAACGAAGGGATCGACCGTCGACTGCTGCGCTGCAAACGCCCGATCGTCATCACGGGCGGTGAGTTGAGCATGGAACAGCTGGACGTTC
Organism: Pseudomonas sp. P5_A2_2; assembly: GCF_054177685.1. Classification (NCBI taxonomy): domain Bacteria; kingdom Pseudomonadati; phylum Pseudomonadota; class Gammaproteobacteria; order Pseudomonadales; family Pseudomonadaceae; genus Pseudomonas; species Pseudomonas sp. P5_A2_2. Next base: position 3,663 of record NZ_JBGCUL010000277.1, on the reverse strand, counting down.
GCTATGACCCCTTTACCCGTCAATACCAGGCCGCCTTGCAGCTCAAGGCCAGCAATGGCCTGTTCATCATCGACGACATGGGGCGCCAGCGCATGGCCCCCGCCGAACTGTTCAATCGCTGGATCGTCCCGATGGAAGAGAAACGCGATTTCCTCAACCTGGGCGGCGGTCGGCATTGCGAGCTGCCGTTCGATCTGATTCTGGTGTTTTCCACCAACCTCAATCCCCTGGAACTGGCCGATGAGGCCTTCCTGCGCCGGATTGGCTACAAGCTGCAGTTCGGTTACCTGAAGCCCGAGCAGTACGAAAAGATCTGGCGTATGGAAAGCGAGCGTCTGGGCATTTCCTATGACCCGCTGCTGGTGCGTTATGCGCTGCAAAGGCTGTATGCAAGCGAAGGCATGCCCCTGGTGCCCTGCCATCCCCGCGATCTCCTGAACATGGCGCTCGATCGCCAGCGTTATATCGGCGGTTCCGGACCACTGTCACCGAAAGAGTTGGAATGGGCCTGGCACAACTACTTCGTCCAGCTCGACTTTCTTTGAAACGGAGATACTGACATGAGCTCTCGTACGCTTACCCTGATAGGCGTTTCTCTGGCCATGGGCCTTGGGGCTGCATGGATGGCCGACTCCTGGCTGAGCGCGCGGCTCAATGCCAGCCCGGATGACCACCTGCGAAGCGTGGTGGTCGCCACGGTAGAGATTCCATTCGGACAGATGGTCGAGGCCCAGCAGGTCACGACTGTACGCATGCCCATGGATACGATCCCGGACGATGCCTTCGATGCCAGCGAAAAAGCCGTGGGCAAGATCGCCACGTTCGACATTCTGCGGGGCGACATCGTGCGTGGTGCACGTCTGAGCGAGCACCTGGGGGGCAGCACCCTGGCCTCTTTGATTACACCTGACAAACGCGCCATATCGGTACGCGTGGACGATGTGGTCGGCGTTGGCGGATTCCTGTTGCCGGGTAACCGGGTCGATGTACTGGYAACCAAAACCACCAATGCCGGCAGTAACAGCGCCACGTCCAGAACCATCCTCGAGAACCTGCGGGTATTGGCGGTGGATCAGACCGCGGGTACCGACAAGACTCAACCGGTAGTGGTGCGCGCCGTGACGCTGGAGATGACGACCGCCGAGGCTGAAACCCTGGTCACGGCGCAAACGGAAGGGAAGTTGCAGTTGACCTTGCGCAACCCACTGAACGCCGAGAAAAAAATCGCGACCGTTACGCCTGCCGCATCGGTCATGGCGGTGGCTACCGCCACAGAGCCAAAACGCGTAGTGCCGCGTGGTAATGGAGAGAGTCGCAGAGCCGTCACCATTATCCGTGGAGTCCAGGCCAGTGTAGTGAACATGCGTTGACAGGGCGGTAGAGGCGCCTGGGCACCCAGGCATTGGCGGAGCCGATCCGGATCAGTATCGGCAATCGAGGGCTTGATGATGAATCTTCGTATTCAGCGGCCGTTCACTTCGACGCCAAGGCGCCAGGAAGGGTCGGTGAGTGTATTGATGGTGATCTCGTTGGCGGCGATGGCCATGATGGCGGCGCTGGCTTTGGACGGCGGGCATATGCTGCTGAACAAAACGCGCCTGCAGAATGCAGTGGACGCCGCCGCCCTGAGTGGCGCCAAGACCCTGAGCCAGGTGGCGGGTGGTATCAACAGTGCCAGCACGACGAAGACCGCCGCGCTCAATACGCTGGTACAGAATGCCAATGCCACGGGCAACAATGAATTGGCCACGGCTGTCGGTGGCAATGCCGGTGCATTTGCAGTGGTGGAACTGGCAAGCAGCGTCTATGGTCCGTTCTCCTATCCCGGGCCGGCGGATGCCAAATACGTTCGGGTATCGGTACCGAGCTATAGCCTGAAGGGATTTTTCTGGAACGTCGCCCAGGCATTCGGCACTGGCGGTCCGGGAGCCAAAGCGGTGGCGGCGATCGCCACCGCAGGCCCCAGCCCTACCAGCCCCTGCGATCTCGCGCCTTTGATGGTCTGTGGCGACTCGACTAAATATAACCCGGGCGCAGGCATGTTCTGGGGCTTCCAGTTTGGTGATTTGCAGGTATTGAAGACGGYTGCCGGTAATTCGTCTCCCATTGGTCCAGGTAACTTTCAGCTGATCGATTTTGGCTCGGGCGGCAATCAGGTCAAGGAAGATCTGGCCGGCGGTGGCAAGGTCTGTCGCAATGTGGGGCAAAATGTCCAGACCGCCCCTGGCAACAAGGTCGGCCCTACCTCTCAAGGCCTGAATACGCGCTTCGGCATCTATCAGGGGCAGGTCAGTGCCTCGGCCTATCCGCCGGATCTGGTGACTACGTCCAGCACCCCCGCGATCACTTACGACGACTCAGTCGTCCCTCCACAAAAGATGTACCAGGGACAAGCCGTCACCTCGAGCAATGGCAATCTCACGGCGGGCAGCAACTCGATACTGGACTACAACGACTGGCGTGCGAGCGTTGCCGCGTGTGTGGCGGGGGGGAGTGGCTGTCAGGGCAATGGGGTGTTCGAGCGCCGGATGCTGAAAGTCGTGGTGGGTGACTGCACCGGTAAACAGGGCGGTTCAACCACGATCCCCGTCCTCGGTTTCGGCTGCTATTTCGTGGTGCAGCCCATGGATGGCGGCGGCACGGACTCGCAGATCTTCGGTCAGTTCGTGAAAACGTGCGAAGGCGACAACGTGGCCGGCCCCTCGCCGTCAACCGATTCCGGCCCGCAGATCATTCAGCTCTACAAAACCTATCTCAACGGCAGCGGCACTCCGAGCACTGACTCGTAGGAGGCGTCATGAGACTTCACGGATTTAAACATCCACAGCGCCAGCAAGGCCTGGCCATTGTGGAGTTCACCCTGGTCCTGCCGGTGTTGCTGTTGCTGTTGCTGGCCTTCGGTGAGTTCGGCCGCATGCTCTACCAGTACAACGTCCTGCTGCAGGCCAGCCGCGATGCCGACCGTTTCGTCGCCAGCCAGGCCTGGGACTCGACGCTAGGTGCGGTCGCTGTGAGCAATGCGCTACTGACCCAGACGCAAAACGTGGCGGTGTATGGCGTGCCGGCCAACACCGGTACCGCTGTGGTGTCAGGGTTGACGACTGGCAATGTAGTCGTTGCCGCAGTGGGTACCGACCATGTGCGGGTCACCATCACTTACACGTACTGCCCGGTGATTGGCGCTGGCAATTGCACCGGATCGCTTCCCGGCTTTTTTGGTAATCGGATTACACTGAGCATTCCGCTGGTCGCCACTACCGTGATGAGGGCCCTGTGATGAACAGAAAGCACATGCACGGCACCTATACGGTGGAGTTCGCCGTCATTGGCCTGCTGATGTTCACGCTGTTGTTCGGCGTGGTGGAAATGGGCCGCCTGTACTTCACGGTCAATGCGCTGGATGAGGCCGTACGCCGTGGTACGCGCCTGGCGGCGGTGTGCAAKATCAGCGATCCGGTGGTGTTGCGGCGAGCGATCTTCAATGCCGCGACCGACGCGGGTACGAGCCAGCTGATCGGCAATCTGGCCACCACCAACCTGACGTTGACCTATCTGGACGTAAACGGTGCGCTGGTGGCCAACCCCGCTGACCTGGTCAGCGTCACTGGTTTTCGTGCCATCCGCTATGTCCAGTTGAGTCTGCAAAACTTCGTTTTCAAACTG
>NZ_JBGCUL010000276.1:0-5307 GCF_054177685.1 Pseudomonas sp. P5_A2_2 | reverse complement strand
GCGATGTTGTTGTTCGCGGGCGGGAAAGTGTCTCGTCGTGGCGAACGAGTGATTGGCTGCGCCGTCGCTGGTGTCTGCTGAACCAGGGTTCCTGGCATCTGGGCGCACGGGGGAGAGCGGAGCGTCATGACGCTGGAACAGTTCGCTGATCACAGGTTCGTGGTGTTCGTCGAGGGCGTCACTGCGCATCGGCATGAGCAGCGGTTCCTGGGGGAAGCTCAGGCTGTCATCGGCCAGCACCAGCACATGGCCGTCGCGTTGATGCTCGAAGTGATAGTGGATGCCTTCTTCCTCGCACAGCCGTTGCAGCAACGCCAGATCGGTTTCTTCATACTGAATGCAAAAAGGTCGCAAGGGATAGTGCCCGGTTGACAGTTCAAAACGATAGCTGCCGGCGGGCAGCCCATGTTCCTCGAGCAATTGGCGCAGGATCATGGGCACGCTGGCGCGCTGGAAAACTCGTCGGCGTCGTTGCTGCTCCAGCGCCTGGACACGGGGCACCAGCACCAGCTTGTAAGCGACCCGGTGCCCGCTTCGATGTTCACAACTGGCGCTGTGCAGCACGCCATGAATGCCCTGGTCGTGGCCAAATTCGAGGAGCGCCGGTTGCTGCAGCAATCGTTCGAGGCTCAGGGCCGGTGCCAGCCCGATAACCTCGATATCGAATCGATAGGGCTGGTTGAGTGCTTCATGACCGCTGAACCGAACCACCTGGAAGCTCAGGTCATCGTCGAGAAGCGTCAGGGTGGTGGGACTTTCCTTGTCGTTGTGCATCGAACACGCTGCTGCCGTGGAATAGGGTGCAAAGCGTACGAAACCTCAGCGCATTGCGGGCACGTTAAAGTGACATTTCCGAATCGCCCTACAACCGCTGGTGAAGATGTCGACGCAAGTCGGGATTTTTTGGTCGATTGCCAACTTTAGGCCGTATAAACTTACACAAAGCGTCGGCCAATAGATGTCTCGGCGCCACAGATGCCACAGATAAGAGAGTGAGAAATGGGCGCACAGTGGAAGGTTAAACACAAAGAAGCGGCAGCCAATGCCAAGGGCAAGATCTTCGGCAAACTGGTGAAGGAAATCACCATTGCTGCGCGCAACGGCGCTGATATTGCTACCAACGCGCACTTGCGTCTGGTGGTTGAACAGGCCAAGAAAGCTTCGATGCCCAAGGAAACACTGGATCGCGCGATCAAGAAGGGCGCGGGCCTGTTGGGCGAGACCGTGCAATACCATCGCGTGACTTATGAAGGGTTCGCCCCGCATCAGGTGCCGTTGATCGTTGAATGCGTGACCGACAACATCAACCGTACCGTCGCTGAAATCCGTGTTGCATTCCGCAAGGGCCAACTGGGGGYTTCCGGTTCCGTGGCCTGGGACTTCAACCATGTCGGCATGATCGAAGCGTCGCCGGACACCCCGGACGCGGATCCGGAAATGGCCGCCATCGAAGCCGGTGCACAGGATTTCGAACCGGGTGAAGAGGGTGCAACCTTGTTCCTGACCGAGCCGACCGACCTCGACGCTGTACAGAAAGCCCTGCCGGAACAAGGCTTCACCGTGCTGTCGGCCAAACTGGGCTACCAGCCGAAAAACCCGGTCAGCGGCCTGAGCGATGAGCAGATGGCGGAAGTCGAAGCGTTCCTCGAAGGCCTCGATAACCACGACGACGTGCAGGACATGTTTGTCGGGTTGGCGGGTTAAGTCTTTGTGTCAATGACGGCTCTGTTGTCTGGCAGGCCGTCATCGTCGGATCGCCGCCCGGAGCAAGCTCGCTCCCACAGGTTGAGCGCTACCCTTGTGGGAGCGAGCTTGCTCGCGATTGACCGCGCAGCGGTCACAGATTTTTCAGTTGCTCCACGACTTCGCCAAACCCCGGCCGCTCCAGCACTTGCGGCTGACAGCAACGCTGTTCTAAATCCTCCAGCCCCCCACGCAGTTCATCACTCAACCCTGAATCAACCCGCGCCAGCAACTCCCCCAGCAACACCCCGAACGCCCGCACCTCGATCCGTTGCAAGGCACGGCTTTCAAGGCTGTCGGACAAGGCGTGGAATGACGCCGCGCCAAAATCCCCCAGCAAGCAGTCGCCCTGTTCATTCCACAGAATATTGTGCCCGTAGAGGTCGCCGTGGGTGATGCCATGACCGTGCAGATGCTCGGCCACCGAGGCAATGCCCGAGGCAATGCGCAGCGCCACCGCGGCACTGAAACGCAAGTCGTCGGGGTAAATGTCGCGGCTGCACGACGCCAGGCTCGGCAGCGCGGCGAGGTTGCAAAAGCTCGGTGCGATCAGTTGCATCACCAACCCGGCGGTTTGCTGCGGGTGATCGACAATCCGCCCTTCGACGCGAATCAGATTCGGGTGCAGACCAGCGGTGATGCAGGCGTTCATCTCGTGCAATGGCGAACCGTCGCTGGTCATTTCGCCCTTGTAGAGTTTCACCGCAACGGCCATGGGCGGCTGCCCGGCGGGTTGCCAGGCGGCCTGATGAATCACCCCGGAGGCACCTTCGCCGAGTTTCTTCTCCAGACGCAATGCCGACCAGTCAATGCGTGGTGTGGCGTCGAGGGCCGCGGCATCGGCTTCGGTTTCCAGCGGGTTACCGGCATAGGCCAGCCAGGTCAGGCTCGGCAACTCCAGCAGCCATTGCGGCAACCCGGTCAACCGGTTGGCGGCGATGCGGATCAGCTCCAGCCGATGGCACTGACGCAATGACTCCGGCAACGCTTGCAATCGATTGCCGGCGAGCATGAGCTTTTGCAGGAACGGGCGCTCTCCCAGTTCGCTCGGCAAGGTTTCGATGCAGTTGTCGGTCAGGATCAGCCAGCGCAGCAGCGGTGGCAGCGCCGCTGCGGGCACGTGGGCGATACGGTTGGCCTTGAAGCCGATCATCGTCAGTGCKGTGCATTGGCCCAGGCAGGCCGGCAACTCGGTGAAGCGGTTATCGGAACAGAACAGCACGCGCAAACGGGTCAGGCGATGCAAGTCCTTGGGCAGGGTGCTCAAGGCATTGCCRCTGAGGTTGAGCACTTCCAGCGAGTCCGCCAGATCGAAAATCTCCCGGGGGAATTCGGTGAGGCCTTCGACCAGATCCAGCCGCGTGATGCCCGACAACTCGCCGGTGCGCAATTGAGCAAGGGTATGCATGAACGGATTCGCCATTAACCAAGGGGAGGGCGTGGAGCCCTGGGAATGCGCGACATGATAGCGGGAAAGATGTGGCGACTGTCAGGCCGCCTTCGCGAGCAAGCTCGCTCCCACAGGTGACCGGTGTTGGTCGCTAATCTGAGTTGGACAAAAATCCATTGTGGGAGCGAGCTTGCTCGCGATGACGGTTAGACAGTCACACAAGGGGTGCCTGACGGTCCGCTATCGCGAGCAAGCTCGCTCCCACAAGGTTATGTCAATGTCCAGGCTACTGTGCCTGGCCAGTGCCCTAGCGCTCGATACTGCGGTTCCACCGCGCACTCCATGCCGGACGTTGTTCGTTGACCTGATCCCAATCCACGGCAATCGCCGTATCGAGGTACTGTTTCATGGCTTCGACCTGACCATGAGTTCGCTCGGTGGTCGGGGTGTTGGGGTTGGACGGAATCTGGTCGCCATCCTCGAGTGCGACGGCCTGGGCTTCGGGGGTCAGCAGGAAGGCGGCAAGTTTTTGCGCCAGCTCCGGTTGCGTGTTGTTGGCGATTGCGCATTCCGCGACGTTGAGCACCACGGCGCCTTCCTTCGGCTGTGCGTATTCCACTGGCATGCCCTTGAGCTTCAGAGCCGTGACCTGGGTCGGCGTCAACGGGAACAGCGCCGCTTCGTCGGTCTGAAGCATTTCGGRGATCTTCGCCGAGCTCGGAATGTATTCCAGTACGTTACGCCCAACGGTGTTCGGCCAGGCCTTGAAACCAGGGTCGACGTTGGTTTCGGTGCCGCCCTGGATCCGGTTGAACATCAGGAAACCGTGCAAGCCGAACGTCGAAGAGGCCATCGACTGGAACACCAGTTTGTCCTTGAAACGCGGGTCGGCCATGTCCATCCACGAGGTCGGCGCGCTCCAGCCTTTTTCTTTGAACAACCGGGTGTTGTATGCCAGCCCGGTGAYCCCGAGGCTGACCGCCACGGCCTGGTCCTTGATCCGTCCCTTGGCCGGAATCTGTTCCAGCGGCGGGCTGTCTTCGAGTTTGTCGCACAGGCCCATGGAGATCGCGCGGTACATGATGCCGTCGTCGAGGAACATCACGTGCATCTGCGGGTTGCCCTTGCTGGCCTGGACCTTGGCCAGGATATCGGCGGAGGTGCCCGGTACGATCACCACTTTGACGTTGTTGGCCTTCTCGAAAGCCGGCAGCACCTTGTCGGCATAGAGCCGTTCCATGGTCCCGCCGTTCATGCCCAGATAAAGTGTCGGCTCGGCCTGGGCCTGGGCCTGGGCCTGAGTGACCGTGAGCAGGGCGCCCACGCAAGAAAAACTTAGCCAGGAGAAACCGAGCAGTGCACTGCGTTTGACGTTATTCATTGGCGCGACCTTCCTCTATCAAGCTACGGAGATGGAGTGAAACCGGGTGATGGAAAACGCATCCAGCGACGTCTTTGACGCGCCGCTACAGATGATTTCGGTGAGCGCCTGGCCCACCGCGGGTCCGATCTGGAAACCGGCGCCGGCAAAGCCGAACGCGTGTAACAGACCGGGTTGGGTACCACTGTGGCCGATCACCGGTTGGCGATCGGGTAGATAACCTTCGGTGCCGCTCCAGGTACGAATCGCCTGGGCACCTTGCAGAAACGGGTAAAGCTCGACGGCCTGGCGGAGTATTTCCAGCACTGCGCCTTGACCGGGGYGGGCGCGGGCCTCGTCGAGGGCAAAGCCCTGGCCACCGCCCAGTACGCAATTTCCCCGGATAACCTGACGGGCATAAATGCCTCCACCCTCGACGCCGGTGCTGGCATCCATCACCAGCGGCAACGGTTCGGTGACCAGCATCGCCGGGTGACCGGAATGCATCGGCACCGGTTCGCCGAACTGCGCGGCCAGGCTGCCGGCCCAGGCTCCGGCGCAGTTCAACAGACAGGGTGCACGCCATTCCTGGCCGGTTTGCGTACGCACACGAAATCGTTGCCCGTCATGTTCTACAGCGCTCACCGCGCATTGTTCGTAAACCTGTGCGCCCTGTTGCCGCGCCGCCCGAGCGAACGCCGGAGACACCAGGCGCGGGTTGGCGTGACCATCGTCCGGGCAATAGGACGCGCCTGCCGCCACGTCTCCAACCCACGGAAAACGTGCACGCAATTGGGTTCGGTCGAGCACTTGC
>NZ_JBGCUL010000275.1:0-5313 GCF_054177685.1 Pseudomonas sp. P5_A2_2 | reverse complement strand
CATCAGCGCCTTGCCGATCCCGGTGCGCGCCAACGGCATGCGATGACCGACCCGCGAACGCATTTCCGGGCCATTGCGCCCCGGATTCTTGTGTAGGTACAACACTTCGTCGCCTTCACGAATCGCCAGGTGAATGGTGTCGCCGGTCAATGCCGACAACTCGTCCAGATACGGCCCGGCCAGGGTCACCAGCGGCAACTCTTCACGGGCCTGGAACCCCAGTTCAATCAGTTTCGGCCCCAGCAGATAACCGACTTGCGGCACCACCCGCAGATAACGCTCGTCCACCAGGCAACTGGCCAGGCGATGGGTGGTGCTGCGCGTGGTGCCGATCAGCCGGGCGATTTCCTTGAGATCGCGGGCGCCACTGGCCACGGCCTGGACCACACCCAGACCGCGAAGCAGGGTCTGGGTGCCGGTCGGCGCGGCGTCCTTGGCGATTTTTGGGGCGTCTTCCTGCATATCCAGCCTTTACCGTTGAGCGAGTGAACGGGCGGCATTATGGTCGCCCGCGTGCCACGACTACAACTTGATACGCTCGACCTTGCCCACCAGCAGGATGTAGGACAGTGCGCCAATCAATGCCAGCACCGAGATGTAGGTGATCGCCGGAGCAAAGGAATCACCCGTGGCGAGAAAGCCGATCACGATAGGCGTGGCAATCGCCGACAAGTTGCCGATGAAGTTGAACACCCCGCCGGTGAGCCCGAGCAGGCGCGCCGGGGCGAGCGTCGATACCAGCGACCAGGTGATCGAAGCCAGGCCGTTGCCGAAGAAGGCCAGTGCCAGAAAGGCAATCACCAGCGGCGTCGACTCGACAAAGTTGGCGCCGATGATCGAGGTGGAGATCAGCAAACCGCTGATAATTGGCAATTTGCGGGCGAAACCCACCGTGTAGCCGCGACGGATCAAGAAGTCCGAGAAGAACCCGGAACACAGCACGCCGATAAACGCGGCGAGAAACGGCAGCGACGCCAACAGGCCGGACTTGATGAAGTCCATGCCGCGGTATTTCACCAGGTAGGTCGGGAACCAGGTCAGGAAGAACCACAGCGTCGAGTTGAGGCAGAACTGCCCAAGGTAGATGCCCCAGAGTTTGCGCTTGGTCAGGACGATGCCCAGGTCGGTCCAGCTGAATTTGGCTTTGACCTTGGCCTGTTCGGCCTGGATATCCACCAACCCGCCGCCCTCGCGGATCAGATCAATCTCTGCGTCATTGGCGCCTTTGAAATCCCGCGGCTCGCGATACACCGCGTACCAGATCACCGCCCACACAATGCCCACCGCGCCGGTGGTGACGAACACCATGTGCCAGCCGAATTCGTGCTGCAGCCATGCCAGTACCGGCGTCAGGAAGGCCAGGCCGACGAATTGCCCGGAGGTGTAGAAACCGATGGCCGTGGCGCGCTCGCGCTCGGGGAACCAGGTGGTGACCACGCGGCTGTTGATCGGATACGCCGGCGCTTCCAGCGCACCGACAGCCATGCGCAACACGAACAGCGCGATGAAGCTGGCGGCGAAGCCGAGCATCACCGTGGCCACCGACCACAGCAACAAGGCAACGCTGTACAGAATCCGTGGCGGCACGCGATCCACCAGCCAGCCACCGGGGATTTGCATGGCGGCGTAGGTCCAGCCGAAGGCAGAGAAGATCAGGCCGACGTGGATCGGGTCGATGCCTAGGTCACTGGTCAGCGCCGGGGCGGCAATCGACAGGTTACTGCGGTCCAGGTAGTTGATCACCACCGTGATGAACAACAGCACCATGATGAAAAAACGCTTGCGGCTGGGCGTCACCAACGACGCCTGCCCGGTGAGGGTTTGCGGTTGCATGAGGGGTGCCTCTTCTTATGGTTATTGAGGTCGTTCTAAAGGCTGACGCAGACCCCTTGCAGGAGTGAGCCTGCTCGCGATAGCGGTGTGTCATTCACCATTGATGGCGACTGACACACCATCGCGAGCAGGCTCGCTCCTACAAGGGATTTGTGGTGGATCAGAGATCACTCACCACTCGGCAAAACTGCCATCGGCATGGCGCCAGATCGGGTTGCGCCAGCGGTGCCCGATGGCGGCGCGTTCGATCACGTATTCCTCGTTGATCTCGATGCCCAGGCCCGGGCCGTTCGGGATCTTCACGAAGCCTTGGTCGTAGTCGAACACCCGTGGGTCTTTGACGTAGTCGAGCAGGTCGTTGCTTTCGTTGTAATGGATGCCCAGGCTCTGCTCCTGAATGAACGCGTTGTAGCAAGCCGCGTCCAGTTGCAGGCAGGCTGCCAGGGCAATCGGGCCCAGCGGGCAATGCAGCGCCAGCGCCACGTCATRGGCTTCGGCCATGTTGGCGATCTTGCGGGTTTCGGTGATGCCACCGGCGTKGGACGCATCCGGCTGGATGATGTCGACGTAGCCTTCGCTGAGCACGCGTTTGAAATCCCAGCGCGAGAACAGCCGCTCACCCAAAGCGATCGGCGTACTGGTCAGCGGCGCGAGCTCTTTGAGCGCCTCGTAGTTTTCGCTGAGCACCGGTTCTTCGATGAACATCAGCTTGTACGCATCAAGCTCCTTCATCAGCACCTTGGCCATGGGCTTGTGCACCCGGCCATGGAAGTCGACGCCTATGCCGACGTTCGGGCCGACGGCATCGCGCACGGCAGCGACGTTGGCCAAGGCCTGATCGACTTTGTCGAAGGTGTCGAGGAATTGCAGTTCTTCGGTACCGTTCATTTTCACCGCGGTGAAACCACGCTCGACCGCTTCTTTCGCCGCCCGTGCGGTATCTGCCGGACGGTCGCCGCCGATCCACGAATACACACGAATCTTGTCCCGTACCTGACCGCCCAACAAGTCGCTGACCGACACGCCCAGCGCCTTGCCCTTGATGTCCCACAAGGCCTGGTCGATACCGGCCAGGGCGCTCATGTGGATCGCGCCGCCACGGTAGAAGCCGCCGCGATAGAGCACAGTCCAGATGTCCTCGATGTTGCGCGGGTCTTTGCCGATCAGGTAGTCGGACAATTCTTCAACGGCAGCGGCAACGGTGTGGGCGCGACCTTCGACCACGGGCTCGCCCCAACCGGTGACGCCCTCGTCGGTTTCGACCTTGAGGAAGCACCAGCGTGGCGGAACGATGAASGTGGTSAGTTTGGTGATTTTCATCTGTTTGTCTCTCTTGTTAGATGCAGCGCTCGCAGCGCCCAAAAAGTCTTATCGAAGGGCCTTCCACGCAGCGACATAGGCCTTGGCATTGGCCGCCACTTGTTCCGCCGTCATGCCCGGTTTGAACAGACCGGAGCCGAGGCCGAAGCCTTTGACGCCAGCGTCGATGAACGACTGCATGTTGTCCGGCGTGATGCCCCCGACCGGCGCCAGAATCGTTCCCGCCGGCAGCACTGCCAGCCAGGCTTTGACGACCGCCGGGCCCATCTGCTCAGCCGGGAACATCTTCAGCACATCCGCCCCTTCAGCCAGTGCCGCGAACGCTTCGGTAGGTGTAGCGACACCCGGCGACAGGTAAAGCCCCGCCGCTTTCGCCGCGCGCAAGACCTTCGGATCGCTGTGGGGCATGACGATCACCTGGCCGCCCGCGGCTTTCACTTGCTCGACCTGCTCCGGCGTCAACACCGTACCGGCGCCGATCAGGCAATCGGCGGGCAAGGTACTGCGCAGGATGCGGATACTTTCGTACGGCTCAGGGGAATTGAGCGGCACTTCGATGACGCGAAATCCGGCGGCATACAGGACTTCGCCAATGGCGGCGGCTTCCTGTGGACACAGGCCGCGCAGGATCGCGATCAGGCCGTTTTGCGCCAGCGCTTGTTTGAGCATGTCAGACCTCCAGGCAGGTTTAACGGGATGCGGTGGACGTGACCAGGCCGGCGGCGAGCGCCAGTTGCCACAATCCGCGTTCGGTGGCCTGTTCGGCCAGGGTTACCCGGGCAAAACCGCAGGCATCGAGCGCGCGACTGTAGCGGGCACAGAGTCGGGTATTACCGATGAGGATGATCGACGGCAGATGCACGCTGTTGCGCCGACGCCGCTGGACATTGGCCAGGGCCGCCAACTCGTGGCCGATCAACAGGCCGGACAGGTAGTCCGCCTGGGCGGTGGCACTCAATTCGCCGGTCAGCCCGAGACTGCGGGCGCTGAACATCGTCGACAGCGGACCGGTTTCACCGTCCGCCGACAACGCGACCTGCACACCGCGATCAAACGCATCGCCATCGAACGACCCACCACGCTGTTGGGTGCGTCCGAGAATGCTGTGCTCGCTGAGCACGGCGAACACTTCGCCGGTCATGAAGGTATCGAAATGCACGATGCAGCCATCGGCCACTTCAACCCATTTCGAATGGCTGCCCGGCAGGCCGATCAGCAGGTCAGCGCCCACCTCACCCGTCAGGTTTTGCAGCACACCGAGCACCTGGGTTTCTTCGCCGCGCATCACGTTCGGCAAACGCGAACGCTCGATAACGCCGGGCACGATATGCACATCGCCCCCGCGCAGGCTGCGCACGGTTTGCAGAGAAGTACCGAGAGTGGCGACGTTCGCCGGTGTATCGCKATAGGCCGCTTCGCGCCAGCCCTGGGCGCTGCCGACCATGCCGCAGGCAATCACCGGCAAATCCGGCTGGGCGTCGAGCCAGTCGCCGCAAGCCTCATCGAAGGCCAGTTCAAAGCCGTCGGCGCATTCCCGGCCGCCAATGATTCGCGGCGCTTTCGGCAGCTGCATGATCCCCGACGACAGCGAACGCTGTTCGAGGACCAAGCCACCTTCAGCCAGTTTGTAAGCACGTAATGAGGTTGTCCCCCAGTCGAGCGCGATCAATTGCGCCTGCATCGCTTCACCTGTTTTGGTTTTTGGCAGTGAGTGAGCAGGACTATAAACCTGTGCCGGGATAAATCTCAATATATAAATATCAATCCCATATTGTGAGACAATACAAAAAAAGATCGCAGACCGAAGGCTGCGATCTTTTAAAAGCGATCAGTTACCCGCAGCGAAATCCCGCAGCACCGCCCCGTCCATCCGATAGCGAACCCACTCCTCTTGCGGCTGCGCCCCCAAGGATTTGTAGAATTCGATGGCCGGGGTATTCCACTCCAGCACGCTCCACTCGAAACGGCCGCAGTCGTTGGCGCAGGCGATTTTCGCCAGATGCCGCAGCAGGGTCTTGCCCGCGCCTCCGCCGCGCTGTTGCGGGGTGATATAGAGATCTTCGAGGTACAGGCAATTGCTGCCAAGCCAGGTGGAATAGCTGAAGAAGAACACCGCGAAACCGATGGGTGCACCGTCGCGCAGGCAGATCAGGCCATGGG